>CAZWRW010000029.1:6881-11498 GCA_964636465.1 uncultured Ruminococcus sp.
CAATAAAATGGAGCGTTCTTCAACATTAACATGAATATTTTCAAAATTTTCAAAGTCTACAGCATAGCACGGGCTATGGTGAAGTATATCAACATAGAGGACGCATCCACACAGGTTGAAATCAAAGGTGCTGAGACGTTGGTCGGGTCTATTTTGAGACGTTTCGCCAACATCGGGAGCGTACAACCGATAAACTTCGCAACTATGATGGTAGCTATCAAAGTCACCGATACCACCACCGCAAGTTTTAAGTTTTGATACATCAGGTAGATTCTCAAGCCGTTTATGATGGAGAGTATCACACTACACAGCAGTGCCACTCGGAACTCCTTGAAGATGACCTTTAAAAAGTCACTTAGATGTATCTCACCTACGGAAATCCCACGGATTATCAATGTTGAACTCTGTGAGCCACAGTTACCGCCAGTACCCATAAGCATAGGCACAAACGATACTAACAACGGCATAAGAGTTATCTGTTGTTCAAAGTGCATGATTATTATGCCTGTAATCGTAGAGGATAACATCAAGAATATCAACCAAAAGATTCTGTGCTTAGTATGCGTAAACACGGAAGTCTTAAAGTAACTATCTTCACTATGTTTCATACCAGCCATCTTCTCGAAGTCTTCGGTAGTTTCCTCTTCTATGACGTCCATTACGTCGTCAAACGTGACGATACCTACTAAACGTTCTTCATTGTCGACCACTGGCATGGCTACGAAGTCATACTTGGAAAACTTCATAGCGACACTTTCCCTGTCTTCGTAGGTGTTCACCGTGATTACGTTGGTATCCATAATGTCCCTGATAGTTAGGTCATCATCGGAAGTTAAAAGGTCAAGTACGGTCACAAATCCGATTAGCTTACGGTTCTCGGTGATATAACAAGTGTAGATAGTCTCCTTGACCCAACCGACACTCCTAATCTTTTGGATAGCATCCACTACGAGCATATCAGGGTGTAAGTATATGTACTCCACCGTCATGATACTACCGGCACTATCCGTAGGATATTTTAAGATTTCGTTAATCATCTTTCGAGTGCTAGGGTCAGCGTTATGGATAATCCTACTGACGAAGTTTGCAGGCATCTCTTCTATTAAGTCTACGGTATCATCGATGTAAAGCTGTTCTATAACGTCGCTAAGTTCCTTGTCGGAGAATATGCCTATTAGATGTTTTTGCATATCGCTGTCCATATACGAAAAAGTTTCTGCGGAAATTTCTTTAGGCAGTAGTCTAAACACAATGTAGATGTCTCCCTCTTCGAGTTCTTTAAACCAAAGAGCTAAATCTACAGGGTTCATATCTTGGAGCAACGTTTTCAACTCAAGGTATCTTTTGCTTTCGAGAGCGTCAAAAGCCTTCTCTCTCAAGTAGTTCATTGAACAAACCTCCCTCAAAAAAATTATGCTCTAACGGCTTAAAAAGTATCATAATGGTATGGTATTTTAAGTCGTTGAAATGTATAAAAAAGTTTGGGTTTGTTTGCACACATAGACATACTAAAGTTTAGGCTTCACCTAAATTGTGGATAAAAGCCCATTGTAACAGAGTATATCTAAGAGTTTTATGTGCATACAATCGCCCTCCACAATCCATTAAATAACACCCCCTAGTGTTCGTTTAGTTACAGGCGGAACGATATTCACAACATTCTATATGTGATGGTGTGTTATGCCGTCCCTCAATATATTTGATTCACGTTGATTTCATATTATAAAACCATACAAATACATTATAGCAAATTTAATGAAAAATGTCAAACATGAATTTTAGATAACTTAATACTTGACAAATTCCCCTATTATGCTATAATAGTGATAGTAAGATTTATTTTGAGAGGAGATAAAAAAAATCATGAATAACTTATTATTAACATTACTATCACTATTGGCGATAACTTCACCAGCTACCGCTGACGACAGAAACTTAGGCTTACCTTTAATATTAGGAATCATTGCAGGTTTATTGATAATCGCTATGGTAATAGTAAATGTAATGGGTAAAAAGAAGTAGTGTTATCATAACATAGACTTTGGTTACATATAATGTTAGGGCATACTAATACGGTATGCCCTTTAACATATATCTGTGAGATTTGAAAATCCTTTGTAGGGAACAGGCTTTGAGCGTTCCGCAGAATCACACGTAGTGTTATTTATTTTTGTAGGTGGTATTTACGTTATACAATTGTGAGGTGGTTTCATTGGAGTGTACCTTAAAGGAACTCAAAGGAAAAGAGGTCATAAACATATACAACGGTGAACGTCTCGGATATATAGACGACATCCGCCTAAGTACAGAAGACCATAGCATAAAAGCGTTCATAATATATGGACGTGAAAAACTTTTCGGAATCTTAGGCAAACAGAGTGACATCTCCATAAATTGTAATCAGATACACCTAGTCGGAGAGGAAACCATACTAGTATCTGTGGAAAGTGTCCAGTATGAGGACTCCATAGAGGAAAAACGTTCACTTTTACACAAATTTTTCGCATGAAATTGTGCAAAACACCTATAGACAAACATTTTACTATATGTTATAATAATAAGTGCAGTTCGCACGTTGAGTTTTCGTGGTAGGTTGGTTGACTATTTCTCAATTTATGCTACGAGTTAAACTGAACGGTGGAAATTTTAAAAAATTTATCAAACCAAATTACAGGAGGAAACTACCATGGCAGTAGTATCAATGAAACAACTTCTTGAGGCTGGTGTACACTTCGGTCACCAAACTAGAAGATGGAACCCTAAAATGGCTCAATACATCTTCACTGAGAGGAACGGTATCTATATTATCGACCTACAGAAGACAGTTAAGAAGCTTGAAGAAGCTTACAACTTTATCCGTGAAGTATCCGCAGAGGGCAAGAGTGTCCTATTCGTAGGTACTAAGAAACAGGCTGGAGATTCCGTTAAGGAAGAGGCTCTACGTGCTGATGCTCACTACGTAAACGCTAGATGGCTAGGCGGTATGATGACTAACTTCAAGACTATCCAACAGAGAATCGCTAGACTAGAACAACTCTACAAGATGAAAGAAGAAGGCACTTTCGACCTACTACCTAAGAAGGAAGTAGTTAAGCTAGAGCTTGAAATCGAAAAGCTAGAGAAGTTCATGGGCGGTATCAAGAACATGAAGGAGCTTCCAGGAGCTTTGTTCATCGTTGACCCTAGAAAAGAAAAGATTGCTGTAGCTGAGGCTAAGAGACTTAACATTCCTATAGTAGCAATCGTTGACACTAACTGCGACCCTGACGATGTAGACTATGTAATCCCAGGTAACGACGACGCTATCAGAGCCGTTAAGCTAATCGCTGGTACTATTGCAAACGCTATCATCGAGGGCAGACAAGGTCAACAGGACACTGCTGAAGAAGTAGCTACTGAAGAGGTCGCTACTGAGGCTACTGCTGAATAGTCTAGTCTAAAAGTGTATACGACTTTTATTTAAATATAAATTTTACGGTGGAACGTCCTAGTGGCGTTCCGCTAACTATAAAATACAATAAGATGGAGGAAATCTAAAATGGCTAATTTTACTGCTAAAGATGTCGCTAGTCTCAAGGAGAGAACTGGTGTAGGTATCATGGATTGTAAGAAAGCTTTATCCGAAACTAACGGTGACGTTGAGGCTGCTATACTAATACTACGTGAAAAGGGTCTTGCTACACAGGCTAAGAAGTCTGGTAGAGTAGCTGCTGAGGGTATCGTTACCGCAGTAGTAGACAACGCTAACAAGGTTGGTGTTATCGTTGAAGTAAACTCCGAAACTGACTTCGTTGCTAAGAACGACGATTTCAAGGCTTTTGTACAGAACGTTGCTAAGACTATCATGGAAAGCAATCCTGCTGACGTTGAGGCTCTTAATGCTACTAAGATGTCAGGCTCTGACAAGACTGTCAAGGAAGTTTACGACGAACTATTCTTAAAGATTCGTGAAAATATGCAGATTAGACGTTTCCAAAGATTCGAGGGTACTCTAGTATCTTACGTACATGGTGATGGTCAATTTGCAGTTATCGTTAAGCTAGATACTGAAATCCCTGCAGATAACGAAAAGCTTATCGCTTGTGGTAAGGACGTATGTATGCAAATCACATCCATGAACCCAGCTTACTTAAACAAGGAAAGCGTACCTGCTGAGGTTATCGAGAGTGAAAAGAGCATCATGCTATCTCAAATGGCTGAAGACCCTAAGATGGCTAACAAGCCAGAACAAGTTAAGGCTAAAATCGTTGAGGGCAAGGTTAGCAAGTACTACGCTGAAAACTGCTTAGTAGAACAAGCATTCGTTAAGGATGACAAGGTTTCTGTAGGTAAGTATGTTGAAAGCGTAGCTAAGGAACTAGGTTCTAGTATCGTAGTTGCTGACTATGTTCGTTACGAGAGAGGCGAGGGCATCCAAAAGAAAGAGGATAACTTCGCTGACGAAGTAAACAGCATGATTAAGTAATCAAACTGATTTTTGCAACATATCAAGGAACGTCTATAATGGACGTTCCTTTTTTGTTATATAACGTGAGTGCGATATATTCAATCAAGCTCCGCAAATGTGAAAAATATTTTTTTGAAATTATCATTAAAATACACTTTACAATTTCTCGT
>CAZWRW010000030.1:0-2614 GCA_964636465.1 uncultured Ruminococcus sp.
TATTGATAATTCAATTTAGTTAAAGGATGGTTTTATGCTCAAAAGAATGTTAGTATGTTCAATCATCATGATGGTTGCATACTTTGTGTTATATACGTATGTGTTATCGGTTAGTGTGAATAGCGAATACTCAGAGTTGGCACAATCACAGAGTCAATACACTGTGGATATCGGGACGGTATACGGAAACATCTACGATTGCAACTTTGAACCACTGGTAAACAGTAAGGATAGTATCATTGCAGTAGTGAACCCTACCGCTCAAGCCTTGGACGAGGTTTCATCCTACGTGGTGGATTACGATGAGTTTCAAACCAAGTCAAAGAGCGGTCTACCATTTGCCATAGAGGTGACTTCCGAAAGTTTCACTTCACAAGATGTTTATACTTTTAACATTCCACAACGCTACACCGAAAATCAAACTGCACAACATTTGATAGGTTACATTTCCGAGGGGGTGGGGGTATCGGGGTTAGAAAAGTCCTACAGTGGATATTTGGACTCACTCAAACAGGAATATTCCATTACGTTCACTAAGGATGGTCTAGGACAAGTGTTACAAGGTATAGAGCCTACCATCAGTACCACTGATACCGTAATCGGTGGCATAGTCACCACCTTAGATAGTACCATCCAAAGCATATGTGAAGAAGCTATGTCATCCGTGGAGATGGGGGCTTGTCTCGTTACTGAGGTATCCACTGGAGAGATTAAAGCTATGGTAAGTGTACCATCCTACGATGTCTACAACTTAGAAGATTCTCTAAATGCTGAAAGTTCGCCATTCTTAAATAGAACCCTATGTGAATATAGTTGTGGGTCTATATTCAAGTTGGTGACTAGCGGTGTCGCCTTAGAATGTGGGATTTCATCCAACTATCAGTACGAATGCACAGGTAGCATAGATATCAATGGGCAAGAGTTCAACTGTCACAAGCTGGACGGTCACGGTATACAGGATATGCAATCTGCAATTAAAAATTCGTGTAATACGTACTTTATAGACCTCGCTCAAAATATCCCTAGTGATACTTGGCTTGATATCTGTGGGCGTTTGGGTTTCGGACATGAAACCATCCTAGCGAAGAACGTCACCTCTTCGGAGGGACACTTGCCTACCCTATTAAACTTAGAAATCCCTGCCGAAAAGGGAAACTTCTCATTTGGGCAAGGACTTCTAACGGTCACACCTATACAGATAAACTCTCTAACTTGTGCTATCGCCAACGATGGCGATATGCCAATACTCTACGTAGTCAAGGGCAAAACTACAGACGGCAAAAGCCTCTATGATGTAAATTCGCCTAAGTATACCCCGATACTATCCACCAATACGGCAAGACTATTACAAAGATATATGTGGTCGGCTGTGCAAGGTAATCCTGAATCCAATGGGAGACCATCCAATACCACCGCCAGTGGTAAGACTTCCACGGCACAGACTGGACAGTATCACGCCGACGGCACGGAAATCTGTCAAGCGTGGATTACTGGATACTTCCCAAGCGATAAACCTAAGTATGCAGTCACAGTGTTAGTCGAAGATGGCACTTCTGGAAACACTACGGCATCACCAATATTTAAACAGATAGTTGAAAACATCGTAAC
This sequence comes from uncultured Ruminococcus sp., assembly GCA_964636465.1. GTDB lineage: Bacteria > Bacillota > Clostridia > Oscillospirales > Ruminococcaceae > UBA5884. The sequence goes on from CAZWRW010000030.1 coordinate 1,609, forward strand.
GATAATGTAATATCAATATCTATCAACTATTCAAGTAGCTTATCTGATTGATTCTCCATTTGATTGGCAGATACTTTAATGATAGGTTATCAATCTTTAAGGTTTCAAGAGTATATCCAACATCATCTGAGTATAAGGTTGAGAAACTTTCACATATCAATGGTACTATCAATTCACTTTCCGAAACTGGCGTTGGTGAGACGTTCGCAAACATATTGACGTTTTGGTCTATTAAATCGTAGTACAGACTGTAGAAGATTACCACATCGCAATAGTCATCCGTTTGTGAAATGGTAAACACACTATCCTCATTTGGTATAAACGTACAGAATGGACTGCTGTTGAGTAGCCTATCCATATCGAGTTTGCCATCATGGTAGTAGCCGTTTTGGGAGTTCTTCAACAAGAATCTAACCGCTGTATATGGATACTTCTGCATGGATTCCAAACTGTTGCAAGTATAATCGGAATTTAAGTTTCTAAGTGTAGTGGTATTAGTGGAGCTGGTACTCTCATCAGGAGATGGAATAACTTCGTCTATGAAGTCATCTTGGGTGGTAGTGGTGGTAACAGTAGTGGTATAAATCGTTGTCACGATACTTGGTGCTAATCCATTGATAGGTTCATTAGGTTCACTAGCACTAGGTTCCATATCTATAGCAAAAGTAGTAGTAGCTATGGTAGTAGTTACAGCGACATACTCTTCCGATGTAGTGACGTTCTCATCGGTGTTGGTGAACTCTACACTAGTGGTGATTGGTTTAGCATTGGTAGTAGTCAATTCTGGTGTAGTAGTCGTTGCCTTGGTGGTCGTAGTCGATACACTCGTACTAGTACTTGAACTTGCACTCGTAGTGGTGTTAGTGATATTGTTGGCAGTGGTATTAGTGGTAACGCTCACGCTTTCGGATGTTGTCGGCTTGGTGGTACTTGCATTAGTAGTGATGTTGTTATCATTTGCAGTAGCAGTGAATGTGGATGTATGTGTATACGTCTCAGTAGGCGT
>CAZWRW010000030.1:2714-11221 GCA_964636465.1 uncultured Ruminococcus sp.
TAGGCGTAGTAGTCATGACTCCACCACCTGCCCACATGGATGTAACGTTGTTATAGTCTATACTAGTCGTGGTGGTTGTGCCATTGACGAACTCAAACTTTGATGGCGTCGTGGTAGTAGTGGCAACATCCATGATAGATACCCCTACTGTGGAAGTTACACTAGAATTGTCATCAATCTTTAGAGTGTTAGTGGTAGTTACGTAATCATCATAGCTGTTTAGGTAGGACGTCCCCGAAGTTATAGAAGTAACTTCTAATAGGTTGTCTGTGGTGTTGTAATCGTCAAGTGGAGAGGTAGTCTCTTCCACGGTGGTAGTAACTACAGGATTCTCTATAGGTGCTACAGGTACTTTGTCATCGATGGTGCTGTTGTACAGCTTGACCGCAAATATTGAGAGCAATACGGTACAAGCTAATGCACTATAACGTCTAAACATTGGATTCGCTAAGAACGCATTCAACCGACTCTCTTTACTGACTGACTTTTCAACATTTAGACGTTGTTGCTCTTTATGTAGCATGGCTATGGTGTCGCTTACGAGCTTATCACTTGGCTTGACGTTCACCATGTATGCGTTGAAATCTTCTTGAAATTTTTTATCGTTAAACATTACCTGCCGTATTCACCTCCTAAGATATTTTTTAATTGTCCTCTAGCACGGCTAAGGTATACCCTAACCAATGCCGAATTTGACCCGATTGCATTAGCAATCTCATGGGTTGAAAGTTGCTCAAAATAGAACAGATATATAACAATCCTGTATTTCGGTGGCAGATGACTCAATGCCCTCTGCATATCTAAACTGATGGTGGTGTCCCCCTCAATATCCAAAGTATCTTGAATTTCTAAGTATGTACTATCGTCATCTGTAGATACTGGTGCTTTACTCCACTTTGAAGATAACGTATCTTTTCCACAGTTTATGCACACCTTAATTAGCCACCTCTTTAGATGTTCATCATCTTTAAAACTATGCTCATTGGAATAGTACAAGTATTTTAAGAACACCTCTTGAAATATGTCGTCAGAATCGTGCTTATTCTTTGTCATAGAAAAAGCTATTTTGTATACCATGTCGCCGTATTTTTTCACAATACTTTCAACAGAGTTTGAGTTGGTTTCCCCCAAGATATTTTCACCCCTATTTGAATAGTATTGAATATTGTATGTAATGTAACCTAATCAACACCAGTTTGATATTATCCAAATTTTTTTAATTCAACAAAAAAATCAATCACACTATGTGTGATTTCAAAACTTTATCAAAATCAAACTAGCATTCGTATATTTTCCCCTATAATATTATAACTGATTTACTCTGCAAAATGTTACAAAAAATAATAAGATTTTTCAAGTTCGTTACTATTGCACAAATATCATCACGATACTTTGTACAAGGTGCATGAAAAATCACAATGAGAAACCTTAAAAAATTTAAAAATGCGGTTGAATATTTTCCCAACGTATGATATAATTATATCATACTAAAACTTTTTGATAAGGAGTATTTCTAAAATGTTTAATGATTTAATGGATACTATAGGTTATGTCAGCCAGTGTGACCCTGAAGTCGGTGAGGCTATGGGACAAGAACTCGCTAGACAGAAAAGAAACCTTGAACTAATCGCAAGTGAGAATATCGTATCACCTGCAGTTATGTGTGCTATGGGTTCTGTACTAACTAACAAGTATGCTGAGGGCTATCCAGGCAAGAGATACTACGGCGGTTGTCAATGTGTAGATATCGTTGAGAGTATCGCTATAGAGAGAGCTAAGAAGCTTTTCGGTGCTAAGTACGCTAACGTTCAGCCACACTCTGGAGCTCAAGCTAACACTGCCGTATACGTGGCACTCCTACAACCTGGTGATACAGTCCTCGGTATGAGCCTCGCTGATGGCGGACACTTGACTCATGGTTCACCAGTAAACATTTCAGGTAAGTATTTCAACTTCGTATCCTACGGACTTGACGACGAAACCGAAATGATAAACTATGATACAGTTCAAAAACTCGCTGAGGAACATAAACCTAAGCTAATCGTTGCCGGTGCAAGTGCATATCCAAGAGCTATAGACTTCAAGAGACTTTCCGAAATTGCTAAGTCAGTTGGAGCTTATCTAATGGTGGATATGGCTCACATTGCTGGATTAGTAGCAGGTGGTCAACATATGTCTCCAGTACCTTACGCAGATATCACTACTACTACTACTCACAAGACTTTAAGAGGTCCTCGTGGTGGATTAATCCTAACCAATGACGAAACACTCGCTAAGAAGATTAACTCTGCAATCTTCCCAGGCACACAGGGTGGCCCTTTGATGCACGTAATCGCTGGTAAGGCTGTATGCTTCGGTGAGGCTCTAAAGCCTGAGTTCCAAGACTATGCTAAGAGAGTCGTTGAAAACGCTAAGGCTCTAGCTGATGGTCTCCTAAAGAGAGGTTTCAACCTAGTTAGTGGCGGTACTGATAACCACCTAATGCTCGTTGACCTAAGACCTTTCAACATCACTGGTAAGGAACTTGAACACCGTCTTGATGAGGTTTATATCACAGTAAACAAGAACGCAATCCACAACGACCCTGAAAAGCCTTTCGTTACTAGTGGTATTAGAATCGGTACACCTGCGGTAACTACTCGTGGCTTAGGCGTTGAAGAGATGGAGAAGATTGCTGAGTACATCTACCTATGTGCTACAGACTTTGAAAACTCCGCTGAAAAGATTAGACAAGGTGTCAATGAAATCTGTGCTAAGTTCCCACTATACGAGGGTTAAACTTATATGGAGTATCAAACACCTACTATTGAAATCATCAGGTTCACCACGGAAGATGTCATAACTACTAGCTCTGTAGACCCTTTGGAACTTCCTTTGGTGTCTGATTCTACGGATTAAAATATTTTGAATGGGTGGGGTAAAATCCGCCCATTTTGTATTAATGGTGTCAATTAAAGGAGATTATTTATGAAAAGTAAAAGTATCATACCCACACTGGCGATATACTTTGTATTGTTCTATATAGCGTGGGGTGCTAGTGAGTTTCTGTTAAACGTCCAAAATGAGTTGTTATACTCCATCATTAGGGAGGGAATAATTAAAAATCTAGTTTGGACGCTCCCCGCCTTTGTGCTAATTAAGAAACGTCAAGATAGCGTGGAAATCCCACTAAAAGAGATGTTCAACCCTAAAACTGATTGGCTAAAATATCTCCCAATATACCTAGTGTTTGCGATATATATCCTGTTCATAAACTTTAGAACCCATGGGGGTATCGTCGTTTCGGACAGTTTCGGATTGGATAGTATAGTAGTAGTCCTGTTCGTAGGCTTAACCGAAGAGCTTGTATTCCGTGGATGGCTACTGAATGCCACCATCAAAGGAAAATCCGAGGAGGAAAGCTATCTTCCTATCTTGATAAACGGCATAATGTTCCTAACGATACACTTCCCAAAGTGGATACATCAAGGAACTTTTGTCAGCAGTTTCACCAGTTTGGGATTTATCCAAATAGTGCTGTTAGGTTGCCTGTTCGGTTATGTGTTCGTCAAGAGTAGAAACCTACTCATCCCGATAACTTTACATATGTTTTGGGATTTACTCGTGTTTATTTTCCAATAATCCAATAGAACGTTTTGAACCTATCAAACTTAAATTTGATAGGTTCATTTTTTTATATAATTAATGCCGTTCCGTACATGGGATTTTCAAACCATTAAATCGAATAGTTTGGATAAGTCACACTGCCGTAAAGCTCACTATTGATTCTCCTAACCTCTTCTTTGACGTTTTCAGGAACGTCTAAAAATTCAAACACTGGACGGCTAACTAAGTAACCTTGAACCAAATCTACACCACACGCCATGACAGTCCGTAACTCTTCAAAAGTTTCGACACCCTCCGCAAGTACCTTGATATTCTTCAACTTGGAGATGTTCACCAAACTACTTATGATGTTCCTCCTACTTACGTCGTTGTCGCAACCACTGATGATTGAACGGTCTATCTTTATGACATTTGGATTTAAAGTTATCAAAGTATATTCGCTGTTGTAACCGCTACCGAAATCATCTAGAGCAAGTTGAGCGTTCCAGTTCTTCACTAACTTCTGCTTGATGGCTATGTAGTCACTGTTAGACTGCTCACTCTCTAGGATTTCCATAACTATGTTAGGTAAGATGTCCTTGTAATCCGTCTCGATAGTCTTGATATCTTCATCGTTGATGATACAGTTTGAAATAGAGTTCACAAATAGTTTAGTATCATTAGGCACTACGCCGTCCTGTACGGCTTGATGGAACGGCTTAATGGATTGCATCCACGTTAGACGTTCAATCTCATAGAGTTTAGCACAAGTCCTAGCGATTCTAATCAATTCCACTGGAGACTTAAACGTCTCTGATTGTGGTCTCATTAGAGCCTCATAGCCGTAAACTTCGCCGGTGTGTACGTTCATGATGGTCTGGTAAGCATACTTGATGTTACGCTCATCGATTACTTTGTTCATCTCCTCTATGCCTGTAACCAGTATAGAGTTCTTGTTATACGAACTTAAATCAAACTGGGCGATAGCTCCCTTGGTGGAATGCTTGATGGTATACATTGCAAAGTCTGCATACTTGATTAACATATCATAAGAAGTAGAATCTTGTGGGTAGAAGGCTATACCACCACTCGCACGAATCTTATAGTGTGTGCCATCGGAAAGTAGACAGTAACTATTTAAGAGTTTCTCTCTAACGGCGTAGATTATCTCTAGAATTTCTTCCTTACTATCGAAACCACTCAACAAGATGTTAAACTCATCACCTGACATTCTAGCGACTACACCGCCATAGTTCTTGAACTGCTTAAATACGTTGGCTGCGGTCTTGATGTAATCGTCTCCGAAATCGTGACCGTAGGTGTCATTGACGTACTTTAAGTTGTCTAAATCCCACATCATAAAAGCGGAAATCTTCAAAGCGTTCGGATTGCTGAACTTCTGTTCAACCTGCTTTATGTATGCTCGACGGTTCAATAAACCTGTAGTAGTATCGTAGTCACGTTCGTACTCAATCTTCTGTTTCTCTAGGATTACACTGGTAACATCCTGTATTACTCCTATGATACTCGACTTTTCCTCATTGATACTCAACTTGTACCACTTTTGATTTACACTCTTTCCTATGCTAAAAGTCTTAACTATAGTTCCGACTGGTTTGCCCTCGTCTATGTAGGATTTCGTCTCGGCGATGGTGTTCCAAATTTCGCCGTTGTCAGCCACGATTTTTAAACGTAGTTTGAAATCGTCTATGTGCATATAACTATCTTCATGGACTAGGTTCTGTAAGTTTAGAAGTTTCACCAAACTTTCGCCTATGAAAATCATGTTGTTGGAATACTCAAACATGAACACGCCTATCTCAACATCAGCTAATGCGATAATCTTAGAAACTCTTGATGAATACTCTTTTACATTAAGTTGTAACTCCGTGATAGCACTAGTAAGTTGGTCAACCTCTGAGATTTTAGTATCCTTAAACTTTATGATTTGATGGTAATCGTTCTTGGCGTTCAACCTACTTATGATATTCTCAATCGGGCGTGAGATGCCTTTTGAAACTATTATCGTTGTGATGATACCTATCACGATGGATATAATTGCAGAGATTAGAAAAGTATTTAGAAGTCGTTTATATATACTGAGAATCTTATCCTTGTTGGCGATACACGCCAATGCCCAATGCTGATTATAATAAGGTGAAGTCGAATTGTACAGTGAAATGTTCTCCAGTATGCCGACGGTCTCCAATGGAGAGTTTACATTGAAATCGTAGAGACCTTCCGCACCTTTGTATAGTAAGTTCTTAGTGCTTATCTCTGTGTTTTCATCCACGAGCCTGTCGTATATTGAGCTAGAGTGCATAACTTCGGAATAGTCTTCACTGCTATCAAAATCAGCACAGAGGACGTAACAAGCCTGTTCACTTAGAAAATCATTGCTAGGTAAGTTTTTAGAAATCGTCTTCTCTAAGAGTCCTATACCTATTACGCCATACACTTTATTATCGATAATCAACGGTACGGTGAACTTTAGACTAGGTTCAGCACTCTTTGAAAAACTTGAAAAGTCGCTCCAGTAACCTAAATCCGTGATACTTTTACTAAGATTCTTCTTTGCGGTGTTGATAGTCTTGAAATAGAAGTTTTGTGAAACGTCTTCGTCTTCAAACTCTATGTTGGATGACCATTCAAAATCCAATGCAATGCCCAAGTTCTTAGCGATGGTAGAGTTTCCGACTTCCATAAGTAAGTCCGAATTATCCACAGTAGAGTTAGTAGTGGGGTCAAAATCACGGATAACTAAGCCTGTCCTTACTGGATTATCACCAGTCTTATAGAGGTTGCCCGTCTCTAAAAAGATGTAGGCATCGTTTACAGTATCACGTCTAAGCAGATACACAAGACTATTAGAAGTAGCCTCAAGAATCTTTTTGTTAAGTTCTTTGTCAGTTTGAATATCATCTATAGTAGCGTTATTTTCAGTCAGAACCTCACTAACCGTGTGATTGATGTCCTCAGCGGTTTCACCAACGAAAGTAATCTTTTGTTGTAACTCAGTTTCTATGTAATTTTTTCTGTTTTCTGTTTTTTCTAAAAGGTTATCATATGCGTAATTTTTAACGTATGAAAATTCACCACTAAAAAAACTTACTGATATAAACGTTGCCAATTGAAGTATTACCAACAAGACCATAGGCAAACATATTTTAAAGAATATTCCAACTTTATTATGTTCTTTTTTTTGTTTTCTTGAAAAAATTTTCATACCATATCCTCCAAAAGGGATAGTTATTCTGTAATAGCTATCTGAGTCAATCTAGTTTGGAAGTCGTCAAACCAAGTTTCAAAAGCTGAGTCATTGGTGTACTCTTCGATTACAGTTTCACGGTCTTCGCCGTTAGCTATACGTTGAGTGACTTCGTCATAAGTAGCTAATAGTTCGTCGTTCATGACTGTTGTGAGTAGGTCACGTACTTCGGAACAGTTGTCATAAGGCTTACTGGTATACAGTGTCGAATCGTGAATCTCATTGATAGCTACTTCAGTACTATCTAGGAGTATTTGGTTATCTACTGGATTTTCACTACTTTCATTGACTTCTACAATCTTTTCAAAATCGTTGGCATCTTTCTTAACTGGAAGATATCCTGAATTTATGGAAAACTCTATGTTTCTCTCGGATTCTGTGAACCATTTCAAAAATACTGAACAAGCATATTCGGTGGTCTCATCCGACTTTGTAACCACGAATCCTGCACCTTGTTGTACTAAGTAAGGGTCACAGCCCTCAAAGCTTGGCACTGGAAGTACTAGACTCTCTATCGGATATGAATACTCATCATCTATGGTGACCTCCGTAGGATAGTACGCTGAACCCGTAGTCGAACCTATCAATGCGATAATCTTACCAATCTTAGCATCATCACTACGATACCTACTCTGTGATGAATAGTAACCTTTGATATATGGTACATAGTAGTTATCCCAAAGTTTCCTGATAACATCCTTGTCTAAGTCCAAGGTGTTCACGCCGTCCACGACTTTTACATACTCACAACCTAGTTCTTTAGCTCCAATGGTCATGTAGTTTGCTACGGAATCTCTACCAAAGAACGATTTTCCATCGTTAGGAACGTCAGGGGTTAGGGAATCAGTGTAGTTGTAATACTTTTCTGCCACATCTGCGAGACCTTCCCAAGTTTTTAAATCGTCTGTGGTGACGTTAGAGGCATCTGCAAATGGTTGCCAGTCGGTAACATTGAGTATCATAACTTCGGTACTTTTGGCTATCGGGAAGATTTTCAAAGTGCCATCATCACTTAGGAAACCCTCATCGATGTATTCGTCTACATATTCGGAAAGCTCTTCATCTGTGAAGTACTGATTTAAGTCAGCTACACAACCCATTTGGTCAGCAACGTAAGCCGTCTCCGAATACGCCGCAAAGATGTTTGGAGCTTTTTCCGTACCAACTTCACCATTTAGAGACGACAACACACTACTAGACAACTCCGAAATAGAACTACTAGCAGAACTTTCAACTATTATACCTTTTTCGTAGCCGACAGTTTGGTTGAACTCATTAACCATGTTGTCAAACTGACTCTGCTGGACACCGTTATAATAGTGCCAAACTCTAATCGTAATAGGGTTTTCGGCATCTAGACCGTACTCATCACTAGACTGGGACTTTTCACAACCACTTAGCAAAGTACCTAACGTTAGAGTTGCCATCAAAGTTGCGAAAACTCTTAGAGTTTTACGTTTTATAATCATAATGGTAAACACCTACCTTAAAAAAATTTTAATCTTCTAGTTTGATGTCATAATTATACGTCACGTTATACTATAATATTATAACATATGTTAGCACATATTTCAAGGGAATTTTGCTAAAAAAACAACAACGGGGACATCCCATGATGGAATCCCCCCGTTAATATTACGATACTAAAAACCTA
>CAZWRW010000031.1:0-8900 GCA_964636465.1 uncultured Ruminococcus sp.
GAAAAGAAACACCATCCATTAAGGATAGTGTTTCTTTTGTCTATGTAAACTTTTGTTCATTAAGGAGGATGTCTATATCTATTATCTATATGGAGTACTATTCATACCTTAGAGCATCGATAGGGTTCATCTTAGCCGCCTTGTTGGCTGGATAGTATCCGAAGAACACGCCCGTCAACATGGAGAATATCACAGAAACCACGATAGCTATAAAGTTAGGCTCTACTGTTAGACTTATCAAACCCATTTCGTCTGGATAGTAGTTGGTTAGCACGTACTTAGCCACCTGTGCGATTATCACGCTGTTTAGAATGCCACTCAAAATGCCTATGATACCGCCTATCAAACACAACATGATAGCCTCCATGATAAACTGTCCCCTAATGGAACTCTTCCTAGCACCGAGGGCTTTTCTAATACCTATCTCTCTAGTACGTTCCGTGATACTTACTAACATGATATTCATAACGCCTACACCGCCAACTATCAACGAAATACCCGCTATGATGGTTATCGCTAACGTCACTATGTTTAGTACAGTGCTAATAGTATCCATCTCGGAAGCGGTACTGTAGATAGTGACTTTCCAGTTTGGATTATCTGCGTACTTATCATCAAAGAATGATTGTACTTCTGCTTGAAATACGTCCATATCAGCGGTAGGCTGTGCGTCGATTTCAATGTCGCCGTAGCCGTCTACACTTGTGGTGCTGTCGTCATCCATACCGTTATTAGTGTTGATACTCTTGGCGTATCCTATAGAAGTATATACGTAGGTGTACCTATCTTTTTCAGGTGTAGAAGTATCAGGCTTACCGAAGACTGCGTTGTTGTACTCATACACCCCGACTATTACAAAACTCTGCGAAGAGCCTTCATGGTCTACTTCAAAGGATTGTCCTATAGGGTTTATATCATCATCCCCGAAGTAACTTCTTACAAATACATCGGAAACTACCGCAACGTTTCTGTTCTCTTTGCAGTCACGGGCGTTGACCCATCTACCTTTGAGTAGTGTCAATGGTAAACTTAAAACGTAGCCATCATTGATGCCCACAATACTAACGTTGGAGTAGTCCTCACCATTAGGAGCGGTTGCCGTACCGCTAAGACTCCATTGACTTAGTACTACACACTTTAAGTCATCCCCTAGATACTCTTCTAATTCTTCTATCATATCGTCGCTAATGGTATCATCGGAAGTCTGTTCGGGATATTCCCAAGTGTCCCAATCGTCCTCATCTTCAGGATAGTTAGCCTCTAAGTATAGGAACAGGTTATTGACTCCGCCTAAATCGTTCATAGTGTTGGACAGCGTAGCCGATACTGAGTTACCTATCGTAGTGATGGTTATAACCGCACTGATACCTATTATGATACCTAACATGGTTAAAAATGACCTCATCTTATTGGAAATTATACCACTCAACGAGAGTTTTAAGTTTTCAAAAAATCCCATACTATTCTACACCTCCCGTATCGGATATTATGCTACCATCACTGATGGTAACTATCCTAGAAGTTTCTTTAGCCAGTTCCTGACTGTGTGTAATTAACACTATGGTCTTACCTTTTTCCTCGTGTAGTTGGTGGAAGATATCCATAACCATATGACCGGTTTTGCTATCCAAAGCACCTGTAGGCTCATCCGCTAAGATGATACTCGGATTGTTAGCCATTGCCCTTGCGATTGCAACCCTCTGTTTCTGTCCACCTGAAAGCTCATTCGGTTGATGGTTCATACGTTCTTCCATGCCGACCATCTTTAGAAGTTCTTTAGCTCGTTTGGTACGCTCGGCACGTTTGATTCCTGCGTATAGCATAGGTAGTTCGACGTTCTTTAGAGCGGTAGTCCTCGGAATTAGGTTGAACGTCTGGAACACGAAACCTATCTTTTGATTCCTAATACTACTCATTTGATTGTCTTTAATCTTGTTGACGTTTAAACCATCTAAGGAGTATTCGCCACTAGTTTGTTTATCCAGTAAGCCTATGATGTTCATAAGTGTAGACTTTCCGGAACCGCTCTCGCCTACTATGGATACGAACTCACCCTCGAAAATTTTTAGAGTCATTCCATTTAAGATTTGCAACTCATTGGGCTGACCTATATAGTACTTCTTGATGATATCTTTCATATCGATAACTAAGTTACTCATCAGTCAATCACCTCAATGTCGGAGTCTTCCGTTTCTAGAATTTCGGATGTATCTTCATCAGTACCGAAATCTAAAGCGGATGGGTCTAATTGAAGAGTGTCACCCTCTGTAACCTCGTAAGGTGTCGTGATGATTAAGTCGTTCTCTTTTAAGCCGTCGCTTGTGACTTCTACGTATGAACCGCTCTCATCCCCGACGGTAACATCTACACGTTTGACGGTAGCGGTTAAACTGTCGGTATCAGAATTAGGGTCAGCGACTAGCACATAAGGAGTGCCATCGTCATCATACATGATACTGTCGTACAGTACGGAATAGCAACCAGTCTTTTCTACTAACATGATTTTTGCCTTGGCTTTCATACCGACTAGTAGGTCGCTGTCCTCATCGATGGTAATCTCAGCGGTGAAACCACTACTAGAACTACTACTTGAACCATCCAAACTCTGTGAATTGCCATCACTACTGATGATTTTTATAACTTTAGATACTGTACCTTTAATCTCTGTTTCGCCAGTAGCCTCCGATGTGATAACTACATTCATACCCTCTTCAACCTTTAAGATGTCTTTCTCCTCTATGTTTACGGTAATCTTCAATTGAGAGTTGTTCTCGATAGTCATAAGTAAAGCACCCTGAGTAGGAGTATCACCCTGTGCTATGGCTAAAGATGTGATAGTTCCACTCTTTTCAGCTTTGATGGTGCAACCCTCTAACTGTTTTTTGAGGTCTTCAAGTTGTGTACTAGTAGAGCTATCGCCGTCTTGATAGTCCTGCATATCGACAGTATTTTGTGCCGTCTCGATGGCTTGGTCAGTAGAACGTTTGACTGCGTCATAGTTGTCGTTAGCCTCAGTGATGGCTTTCTTTAGACTGTCAAACTGTTCCTCGTAGCTTTCACACTCGGATTTATAGGTTTCTATCTTACTGGAGATTTCATCACGTTTAGCCACCAATGAAGAATACTCATCATCTGAAGTGCTATCATAACTTAGATTTTTATATTGATAACTACTCATAGTCGGATTGTAAGACATATCTTCTGCAACGTCTAAGAACTCGCTATCATCGATGTAACTTTCGTCATTCTCGATGGTGTCATCATCATAGTTGTAGTCTTCGGAATCGTCATAGATGTTGTTCTGCATAGAGTTTTCATAGTCTGCAATCTGTTGGGAGATATCGTTGTACTGTTGCACCAACGTGTTGATTTCTTTAATCGTATCGCTATACTTTTGATATACCTTGTTGTATGCACTTTTCGCTTCCGTGATGGCTTCCTTAGCTGACTTTAGTTGTATAGTTTGGTCATACTTAGCGTTTTGAAGAGCTTTTCTGTTGAGTTCCTTGGTGTTTTCGTCTAAAGCGGAGGCGTTCTCGATACTCTTTTCAAGGTCGGTAATCTGTCTTTGGATGTCAGTGTTATCTAACACGCATAACACATCCCCGACGTTTACGTAATCACCGACTGAAACGTTCAATTGAGTTACCTTAGCACTCACTGAAGATGTGACGTTCATAGCACTTTCGCTCTGCACTGTACCCGAAACGCTTATGTAATCGGAAAGGTTCTGTGCTTGATAAGGCATTACGTTCTCGAAGTACATACTATCCGATGTTATAACTTCGGAATCATCAGTACAACCAGTAAACACACTCGTCATAGAGAGGGCAAACCCCATCAATATCGCTACTTTTAGAGCTTTTCTCATAACTTATAATCTCCAATCTAAAAAATTCACTCTGAAATGTAATGTATCAGGTGTACTATCTTTAATATAACACCTATAATGATAACATAGAAACTTTTAAAAGTCAATAGGTATCAAAAAATTTTCACAGGGATTGATTAGATTATATCACAATACATTTACTTTTTCAAGAAACTTTTAGTTGCAGTTTCTAAAAATACACTTGCAACCTTGCGTTTACGTTTTTATTGTGATTGATAATTTGTTGTGTTAAAATACGAAAAGCGTAGGATTATCACCTACGCCTGTCATACTTTTTAGATTGTTTTTGAATATACATATACTCATCCGCTACTTTGATAAGGTCATCTATAGTAACGTTGTGGTCTTCCACCTTGGTGCAGTGGATACCGCAACTCGCTTGAACTTTGTAAGGTTTTCCAGAGTTTTCATTGTAATACTTCAAACACTCGTTAAGATGGTCTACATAACTTTTAGCATATTGTTCATCGTCACAGATACCAGCCACCACGAACTCATCGCCACCGAAACGTGCCACGATTTCACCACTTACCGCCACAGAACTTAAAGTTTTAGCTATCGTAGTGATGGCGTTGTCGCCCTCCTTGTGACCGTAAAGGTCATTGATAGGCTTTAAGCCGTCCAAATCCACGGAAATCACCATGATAAACCTCTTATCCGATATGCAACTTCTAAGCAGTTCGGGAACTTGTTGATAGAACCCTCTCCTATTGTAGACGTTCGTCATATGGTCACGGATGTACATATTTTCGAGCTTTTGCACGGTGTTTTTGAGTTGGTTCTGTATACGTGAGTTTTCCAATAGTATGCTTATGTTCGTCAATAGGGTGTTATATCGGAAGAGTGCGTTTTCAAATTCGTGGTCGTAAGTTATGGCAAGGTATCCGATAGCTTTTTCTTGATAGTGTAGTGGTGCGAACATTATCGGGAGTGAAGTGTCATGTACCTCTTCAAAGAAGTTCGGTAACATGATGTGAGTATCAAAAGTGCCTACAGGTTGGCTCTCCAAAGATAACCTTTGATTGACACAGTTCATCTTTAAGCCGTATCCGCTCGTTATGTAACTGTCGGAAGTTTCGTCATCGTTGAGGTATTCGCTACATATGCAAAACCATGACTTATGCGTCCAAATGGACATGATATAAGGTTTCAAACGGTTGATGGTCTCATACAGTGATGGCGCTCCTGATACAGCCTCTATCATTTTGATTATGTGTTCCGAAAAGTTGTACTGTTCGTCCAATTTCATGTAGAGGTCGTGTTTTAGTTGGTTATCGATTAGGTAGCTAGTAGGTTCGCATCCACACGAACTTGAAAACATCAAACGACTTTCCACTATGATTTCTTTAGGTTGAAATTTCGCACTATTGAAGAGTATATCAAACAATGTATCAGTAGCGATTTTACAAGCTCCATGGAGGTCTGCACAACCCGTGGTAATCCTAGGCGAATAGTTCGCAGATTCTACGATTCCATCAAGTCCAGTGACTAGAACATCTTTAGGAACGTTGAATCCCATACGTTCAAGTTGTTGGCAAACTCCGATAGCCATGGTATCATTGGCACACACGAACGCCTGTGGCACTTGCTGATAGTTCAAATAGTATTCTTCAACACACTTTTCGGCGGTGGTATGCCAAAACCATCCGTAAGCGATTCGTTTCTGTTCTACTGGTATTCCGTGGTCTATGAGAGCCTTTTTATAAGCGTTTTCACGTTCGTTTGAAATTTCATTGTCTGGAGAACCACCTATGAAATTAATTTCATGTACACCATGTTTTTCAATCAAGTGGCTAGTCAGTACGTAGATTGAGTCGGCTCTATCCAACTTTATGTTAAACGCCCCTTCGACTTCGCCATCTATGGAGATTAACGGTAGTTTACTATCTAAAGTGTTTCTGACTATGTTAGCAACCGTAGACTTACACTTTATAGACATCGGTGCGATTACCACGGCATCTATAAGTTTGTAGTTTATAAGGTTGTAAATGTTAAAGTCTCCTATCTCATGAGAGCCCCCCTCATAAGAGTTTGAAAACGCTTGAAACAACAAAACTTTAATGTTTCCATGGTCTACACACTTCTTTGAAATCTCTTCTATGATAATACTTTGATATTGAGCATCTATGCCACCTACACACAGTGCTACTACTTTTATGTCTTTAAAGTTGCTAGATACGTTGTTGCTTTTCATACTAAAAAATAGCACCTCCATCTTTTATATTTGAACGCTAATTCGATAATTTAATCTGTCGGATTGGCGTTGTGTTATTCAGCAGTAGAAGTTTCGCCGTCACTGTCTCCGAGAGTATTTTCGTCAAATTCAAATACGTCAGTGTTTACATCGTCGAATATGCTGTCGGAATCGTCAGCGGTTTGAGAATCATCGGAGGAAGTATCGCCCTTGCCAAACAACGACTTGAAAAAGTTACAGATAGCCTCCCAAATTCTCGCCAAGAAGTTCTTAGTCTCTTGGGTGTTGATTTCTATGCCCTCTGCTTTAGATTTTATGGTATCGTTAAGGCTGTTGATGGCTTTGGTAAAACTGTCTACATTATAGTTTAAATCCTTGAGAGCTTTTAACCACTCATCAAGTTTTGAGAGTTGTTCATCAGTGAGGGTAACGTCGTACTTCTCGGATTTTTCTTGAATCAAGTCTTTGATGTCGTCCGCATCAACGTCTTCGGAAACTACCTCGGATTTTATATCGTTCATGAACTGTAATACATCATCTTCGGCGTTGTCGTCGGTAAGCTCCGCAGATATGACCAACTCTTCGGTAGCGGCTTCTTTTTTATCCTCGTCCAGAGTCTCCTCGGATGCTGTCTCATAGGATTTCAAGATACCAGTCAATGCACCAGTACCGCTCACTTGAAAAGGTGCTGTAGCGATAACTTGACAATTTTCTACACCTGCCGTAGCTAGAGCGTTAGCTAACATATTTTCAGTGACCCACGTCAAGTTGGCGGTCTTAACTTGGATTCCGCCCTCATTAGTAGGGTTTATGTAGCAACACGATAGCGTATGTGTACCTATGATATCGTTGGAAACTTTACCCTCAAGATACTCTCTCTCTTCTTGATTATTTACCGTGATGATTACTACTTCATCTTCAGTTACGTTGAAGAAGTTCAAGACAGTTTCTTTTTGTGCATCGGAAAGGTCTGCACCTAGAGTTACTACTCTAGTACTATCTGCGTTTACGCTCAATGGCATGAGCATAGCGTTACACAACAACGCTACTGAAAGTATTCCACTTATTAACTTTAATCTTTTCATTTTTTTAATATCTCCTTAAAATTGCACCAGTTTTTTATTTATGGAACGTTCAAAATACATTCCCTAAACATGGTTGTACCTCTCTACGATTACATTATACCACAGATTATTTTTGATTGCAATATCTTGTGGCGAACTTTCCAAAAGTCACCTTTACACAATAGTCCCCCACAGATTTCAATCCATCAAATTTTTGAAGAGTTAAATTCATACTTGATATATACATAAAAAAATGATATAATATACTCATAATACAATATTATTCCATACACTTAAAATACATAGAAAGGTTGATATATTTATGGAAGACAACAAAAAAGCCATAGCAGTAATCAGTTTTGGGACTACCTATCTAGAAACCGCTGAAAAGACTATCAAAAAGGTGGTTGAAGATGTCTCAAAGAACTTTAGAGATTACTACGTCACGGAGGCGTATACTAGTAGTATAGTTAGAAAGTCTCTAGCAAGTAAGGGTATCGTGATACCATCACCGGAAGAGTGCTTGAACTCTTTAATTGAACAGGGTTTCAAGGATGTAATCGTGTTACCTACACACATCATTGAGGGTGAAGAGTATCAAAAGTTAGCCGACTGCGTAGAGGGTTTCAAAAACCAGTTTGAGAGCATCAAACTTTGTAGACCATTGATAGGTCAACAGGATATCTCCACGATAGTAAACGTACTATTTGAGAGTATCGAGTTTGACGACGACCAGTACTTGGTTCTCATGGGACACGGTAGTCCAACAGAGGCTAATAAGATATACCATCTGTTAAACGCCGAAATACTTAGCAGAGGTGTCACAAATATGTACGTATCCACAGTTGAGGCTACCCCTGACGTTAAGAACGCTATCGCTAAGGTAGTAGAATATCGTCCAAAAGAGGTGATACTCACACCGTTCATGCTAGTAGCTGGAGACCATGCCAACAACGATATGGCTATCGATTGGAAAGAAGAGTTCAACAAGTTGGGGTATACTAATGTCAAGTGTATCATGAAAGGCTTGGGAGAGTATCCAGAGTTCAGAAAAATCTACGTTGACAGGGTTAGGGAGGTACTATGTTAGGTAAGTTTTACGGCGTGAGTGTAGGTTCAGGTGACCCCGAACTCATGACCTTAAAGGCTGTTAGAATCCTCAAACAGTGCAACGTGATAGCCGTTCCAGTATCCAACGGGAAGACCACCGCTTTTGATATAGCTAAACAAGTTGTGGACTTCTCAAACAAGACCATCTTGCAGTTGGAGTTTCTAATGGTTAGGGATAGGTCACAACTTGAAGATAATCACACTAAGAATGCTCAAACCATCATAGAACACCTACAGCGTGGCGAAGATGTCGCAATGGTCAACCTTGGAGATACTTCTATATACTCTACATTTTCGTACATATGTGAGAAAGTAGTATCACAAGGTTTTGAAGTTGAAATAGCATCAGGTGTGCCAAGCTTTTGTGAGTGTGCCAACCGTTTGAACGTCTCACTTACGACCATGCACCAACCTATACATATAGTACCATCATCATATAAAGCTCTTGAAGATGTGTTAAATCTAGATGGTACTAAGGTCATCATGAAGACTTCAAAAGACACTTCTAAACTACAGGAACTACTCAAAGATAGACATTACTATGTGTGTCAAAACTGTGGTCTAGATGGTGAAAACTTTTCTCAAACGTTGACCGATACCACTGGATATTTCACAACCATAATAGTTAAAGATTAGTTTA
>CAZWRW010000031.1:9000-11176 GCA_964636465.1 uncultured Ruminococcus sp.
GTATAAAAAACAGATAATCGTAGCAGTGTGTTTAATCGCTGTGATAGTTGTAGCCATATTCGTCATGGCGAGTAAAAACAAAAGTTTGGACGTTCTAGAGGTCAAGGAGACTACTACCGAAACCACCACCCAAATCACTACCACTGTGGAGGATTCTACTACCGCTACTCCTACCACGACTACTGCTCCAACCACTACTGTGACTACCGTTACTACGACCGAAACTCCAAAGGTCTATGAGGCTACACTCACTAAAGAAAAGATTTCACAGTATAGCAACGCATCCGCAAACTGTAAAGGCTGGATTTACATAGCCGATTCTGCTATAGACTATCCACTCATGCAATCGGATGACAACGAATTTTATGTAACTCACGACTGGAAAGGTAATACTAGTAGTTCAGGAGCTATCATGCTAGACTATGAGTGTACCATCGGACAGACTAACAACGTACTTATGTATGGTCATAACATGGGCAATGGCTCTATGTTCCACGCAATAAAGAGCTATAAGGACAAGGACTGGTGGAAGAGTCACCAATACGTCGAAGTTGCCGACCTCGAAAAAGTTTACATATACCAAATATTCTCCATAGATGTGCTTTACGGTCTCTGGGATGCGGACTTTACTTACTGGCTCGAACCTAACAAATCCCTATCTACTGAAGAAGATTACAACTACTTTGTAAACTGTGTCTTAAATGAACAGTACACTTCTATCGGAGTTGAAGCACCTACATACCCTACCAAGATGATTACTCTACAGACTTGTAATTCTGGTACTGATGACGGTATGCGTTGTGTAGCTTTCGGTAAACTCATAGATGTACAAGATTTAAAATAATAAGGAGTTTTTAAACTTATATGTTAAAGTTAAAAGAATTTTTCAGCGGTAACGCTTTCAATAGTTACCAGTACTTCGGGGTACACAAGTACTGGAACAATGGCGTTGAGGGGTTCATATTTAGGTTATACTGTCCGAACGCTCAGGGCGTGGAATTGATGTGCAGTCTCTACGAATGGGACTTAATCCCCATGGAACGTGATTGCAATGGAATATACTCTCTTTTCATAGCCGATAGAAACCTCTTAGGGGCAAGTTATAAGTATAAAATCACTTGCAAGGACGGCAAGGAAATTTACAAGTCTGACCCTTACGCTTTCCAATCTGAATTGAGACCTGAAACTAACTCAGTCGTGACACGATTGGATACCTTCACCTTTACCGATGACGATTGGATAGAAACTCGTGATGTAAACTACGACAAACCTATGAACATCTATGAGTTACACTTAGGTTCTTGGAAAGTCAAACCTCACGATAGCAACAGAGTCGAAGACGGTTGGTATACTTTTTTAGAGGTTACTCAAGACATTATCGGATACATAAAAGAGAACGGCTACACCCACATAGAACTCATGCCACTGAGCGAATACCCTCTTGATGCCTCTTGGGGTTATCTAGTTAGTGGATTCTTTAGCGTTACATCTAGGTACGGCTCTCCTACCGATTTGATGTTCTTTATAAATGAGTGTCATAAGTATGGTATAGGTGTCATAATGGACTTTGTACCCGTACACTTCGTTGCTGATGATTTCGCCTTACGTGAATTTGATGGCACTCCCCTATACGAATACGAAAGTAAAGATATCGCCTATTCCGAATGGGGTTCTATGAACTTTAACTTCTATAGTAACACTGTGCGTAGTTTCTTGATGTCCGCAGGAGCTTTTTGGTTTGATAAGTTTCATGTGGATGGTCTTAGGATGGACGCTATCAGTAACGCTATATATTGGCAAGGAAACTCCAGTAGAGGTGTAAACATGGGGGCTTTAGATTTTCTAAAGCAATTGAATAGTGGTCTAAAGGAGAGGTTCAAGGGCATAATGTTAATTGCCGAAGATTCCACGAACTATCTAAAGGTCACAGCTCCAGTGGATTACGATGGCTTAGGGTTCGACTACAAATGGGATATGGGTTGGATGAACGATACTCTTGAATTTTTCAAGACCCATCCTGCAGACCGCTCACTGAAGTATAATCAACTATCTTTTTCTATGATGTACTTCTATAGTGAACTATTCATACTACCATTTTCCCATGATGAGGTGGTACATGGTAAGGCTACCATCATGCAGAAGATGTGGGGAGACTATGAGGATAAGTTTCCACAGT
>CAZWRW010000032.1:0-11103 GCA_964636465.1 uncultured Ruminococcus sp.
AAGCCACAGTACGGCTACGCTAGTTACGATACTATCACAGTAGACAAGGCTCAATTCCCTGACTTAGACGTAACTCCTACTCTAGCCGACAAGAACGCTACTTCCGAAACACAGTCACTTATGAACTACCTATGCGATGTATACGGTAATGGTATACTATCAGGGCAACAAGAAATCTACGGTGGCGGTAACGATGGCGACTACGAACTTGAGTTCGACTACATAGAAAACCTAACCGGTGAACTTCCAGCTATACGTGGTTTCGACTTTATGAACTACAATCCACTATACGGTTGGGATGACGGCACTACCGAACGTATTATCGAATGGGTAAAGGATAGGAACGGTATCGCTACAGCTTGTTGGCATATCAACGTACCTAAAGACTTTTCAAGCTATGAACTCGGTGATTCCCTCGATTGGACAGACTGTACTTACACCCCTGACAGCACAGACTTCGATACTAACAACGCAGTCATAGAGGGTACTAAAGAGTACGACTACTTTATGTTGGCAATCGCTGACCTAGCAGAACAGATTCAAAGGTTACAGGATGAAAACGTACCTATCATATTGAGACCTCTTCATGAGGCAGAGGGTAACTCTAACACTGATGGTAGTGGCTCATGGTTCTGGTGGGGCAAGGGCGGTGCCGAAACTTACAAGAAACTTTGGCAACTACTCTATACTACTCTAACTGAAGAGTATGGTCTACACAACATCATATGGGAGTACAACAGCTATGACTATACCACATCCGAACAGTGGTATCCAGGCGATGACTATGTAGACATCGTAGGTTATGACAAGTACAACACAGTCTATAACCGTCACGATGGTTTAACCAGTGGGCCAAATGTGGATGCTATCTCATCAACGTTCTATAGCCTAGTGAACTTGACTAACGCTACTAAGTTGGTATCCATGCCTGAAAACGACACCATTCCAACTGTTGAGAATATGCTCACTGAAAAGGCTGGTTGGTTATACTTCTGCCCATGGTATGGCGAACACATCTTGGATAGCTCCAAAAATGACCCTGATACACTAAAATCCATCTACCAAAATGACTACTGTATCAACCTAGCAGACCTACCTGTCAACCTTTACACTTACCAATCTCAAAAGGATACTGATGGCGATGACGATGGTAGCGAAGTTACGACATCTACCACTACTGAACCAGTTATCGGTGATAGTGAAAACACTGTAACTACTACTGAAGACATCACTACCGAGGAAGTTACCACTACAACCTCCGCAGATGCTGAAACTACTACAAGTCCCATTGAAACGACTACTGAAACCACTACTACTAGTGGTGGCACTACTAGTTCTACTCAAACTGGTGATTCACTCCTAGGTGACGTAAACCTCGATGGTAGTATTAGAGTTAGTGACATCCAGTTGATTAGACAGTGGCTACTTCATTCAGTTGCCACTCCTGAAAGCACTGACCAAGCGTTTATCAACGCTGACGTAACCACCGACGGCAACGTTAGAGTTAATGATATCCAACGTATTAGGCAGTACGTTCTACACATAATAGATAGTTTGGAATAACGTCAAGAGTTTTTTAAAGTCATGTAGGGAACGGGCTGTGACCGTTCCTCCATGCGACAGCATGGAATTTTAAAAATATATAACACAAAAACCGCCTTGTATATGGGCGGTTTTTTCATATATTCAATAATTCAAATATGTTTAATCTTTATGTGTTCAAACCCGTCAAGGAGCTTGTCCTTATTTTTGGAGGCTATAGCAGTTCCCAAGGCTACGCATTCGATAGGGTTTTCAGCCACACGACACTGAACGTTTACCTTCTTAGATAGAACACTATCGAGACCTTTTAACAACGAACCTCCACCGGTCATGATAGCACCATGTTTGCAAATATCCGCTATGAGATTTGGGTTGGCACGTTCTAAAAGAGTTCGGACGGCGGTCACTATCTCCATGATGTACTCACTGATAGCCAACGCAAGTTCTGCTTCGGAGACGGTTACAACTTTGGGTAGGTTGGTGAACATATCCACACCCTTGACCCTGATGTTCTTCTCTAAGTTTGAATTGAACACATTCATGGAACGGATTTTCAAGTTTTCAGCGGTAAGCATACCTATCGATAACTTATGACGATTTGCCATATACTTCACTAATGCTTGGTCTATCCTGTTACCTGCGGTCTTTATGGATATGGCATCCACGATACCGTTTAGAGATACTATAGCAACGTCAGTTGTACCTCCCCCGATGTCTATTACCAAAGTTCCCAACGATTGCGAAACGTCCACACCTGCACCCATTACCGCTGATATAGGCTCTTCTAAAAGATGTATGTTCCTCGAACCTGTAGCGATAGCTATATCCACGATGGCACGGCTTTCAACTTCCGTTACGTAGGACGGCACACTGATAATAATTCTTGGGCGTAAAAGTTGCCACCTAGTAATCTTCTCGATAAATCCTTTAATAAGTCCCTGTGTAATCTTTGCATTGGATACCACACCATCTTCAAGAGGTTTGATAACCTCCACAAACTTTGGTGTACGACCTATCATGTTGTAGGCATCCATTCCAGTAGCGATGATTTCCTTGTGCCTAGTATCGTAAGCCACCACGGATGGCTCTCGAAGTACCACGCCTTTACGACCTTTAGTCATCAAAATAGTGGAAGTTCCTAAATCTATACCTATATCGAAGTTTGCCATCAGTCAGCTTTACACCCCTTTCTATAACTATTTAATGCAAAATTGTATTACATATTCATACCGGCAACGTAACCTGTAGACCACGCAATCTGTAGATTGAATCCACCTGTATAAGCGTCCACGTCTATGACTTCGCCACTAAAGTATAACCCATCAACCAGTTTGGATTGCATAGTTTTAGGGTTAATCTCCTTGGTCGATATGCCCCCACTAGTGATGATTGCCTCATTTAGTGGTCTAAAATCCTTGACCGTGATAGGAAACTCTTTTAACACTGATACTAACTTCAAACGTTGCTCTTTCGTGATTTGATGTACTTTTAAATCAAAAGGTATCTCGGATAGCTTTGCCACCGTTGGGATAATCTTGTTAGGTAGTAGCTTGTTCAATGAATTTATGAACGTCTTGTTTATATTCTCCGAAAAGTCCCTTTGAATACGCTTGTCTAACTGTTCAATGCTTAGAGCTGGTTTTAGGTCTATCAAGATTTTATACCTACCTTGTTGCATCTTGTCTATGTGAGAACTTGCACTCAAAACCAAAGGCCCAGAAACTCCAAAGTGTGTGAATAACATCTCGCCCAATTCCGAATAGATTAGCTTTCCATTCTTAGAAGTGGTATCCACCAATGACAGTTTGACGTTCTTTAACGATAACCCCATCATGTTAGAACAGTACTTTTCTTCGGAAACTATAGGCACTAATGATGGTACTAGTTTAGTCACGGTATGTCCCACCGATTGTGCTAACTTGTAGCCATCACCAGTTGAACCAGTTGAAACGTAAGACTTTCCACCAGTAGCTATCAAAACGCTTTCGGAAGTGTATGTGCCGTTGGCGGTTTTCACTCCCTTGCAGACGTTCCCCTCTATGATTAAATCCGTGACACTCTCCTCGATTATTTTAACCCCTAAACGTTTGAGTTCCTTTTCCAATGCCTTAGAGATATCTGTAGCCTTATCGGATGTTGGAAACACTCTATTGCCACGCTCGACCTTTAACGATACACCTAAGTTTTCAAAGAAATCCATAGTACTTTGGGTTGAAAACGTCGAAAATACACTGTACAGAAACTTCGGATTTCGTGGAATGTTTCTCATTAGAACCTCGTTAGTACAATCGTTTGTGACGTTGCACCTACCCTTTCCCGTGATGTTCAACTTCTTACCTATATAGCCGTTCTTTTCAAAGATGGCTACTCTTCTACCCATCCTCGCTGATGTGATACCAGCCATAGCACCACTAGCACCACCACCTACGATTATTACATCAAACATAAGTTTTTTACTCACTTTCTAAAACATGATATTTTCAAAGTTCCTCGGATTTGTCATATACACCATACTCATCCCAAATGTTTTCTAACGTTTGAAAACGTTGTGAAACGTCTTCTTTCTTGTTAAGACTGATAGCCACCAACAATGCGTTTATCAAGGATAATGGTGCGGTTAAGCTATCCACAAAGGAGTTCATATTGTACTTTGCTAACATGGTGTAGTTTGAAACCTTAGCTATCGGAGAAGAGTAACTATCCGTGATGGCTACCACTGTAGCGTTTCTATCGGAGGCGTACTGTAAAGCCTTTAAAGTCTGTGTAGAGTACCTTGGAAAACTTATCCCAATGATAACATCTTTCGGATTGATTCTCAAAACCTGTTGAAGTACATCAGCAGTGCCTGTGGCTTGAATGTTTTTAACATCATCTAGCATGAAACCTAAATAGTAACTGAAAAACATCGCTAAAGGCTCGGCACTCCTTGAACCTATGATATACACCTTTTCAGCATTTGCGATGGTCTCCGCAATGGTGTTGAACTCTTCTTTGGAGGTAGTAGAAACTGTACTCTTAATACTTTCGATATCCATAGCGGTTACCTGTTCCAAGATGTTAGTGCTTTTGTGGTTGTGTTCTGCTAAATCCATACGCTGGACAAAAGTCAGCTTACGTTTGGTGGTCTCCGAGAGTTCCTGTTGAAACTCCGGATAACCCTCAAACCCCAACTCATATGCGAACCTTACGGCAGTACTCTCACTGACCCCTGCGGTTTCGCCCAACTTTAGAGCAGTCATGTAACTAGCCTTGTCATAGTTTTCTAGGATGTAGTCTGCTATCTTCCTATGCCCTTTGGACATCTGTGGGTATGCGTTTTTAATCTTAATGAATAAGGGACTATCGTCATAACTTCCCATGATATTTCTGTTCTCCTTCACAATATATATATAATTCTGTTGTATGGAACGGTCGCCCATCTTGAAACTTAATCCCAAAGTGAACGTTGTAACCTTTTGATAGCTTCTCTGCGAAGTTCTGTCTGTTCCGTGTTGATGGTGTACACGCCACCTTTAGATTCGATTACGTCACCCTCACGGCAACCACAAGGAAGTTCACTCTTCTTGATTTCGTAGTGGTTTTTGTCGTCCTCTAAGATGACGTAGTCACCCTCAAACCTGTCTATAATCAACATTAAAAAAGCACCTCACAATCAAGTATTCTCATTTTCGTAAGTTATAGAGATGTTCGTGCCATCTGAAACCATCTGTATAGTGCCGTCCAAGTCTGTGCGGTAGATTTCAATGTTAGGCATCACCGTTTGAAGAGTTTCCAAAGTTTCCTCATTAGGATGATTATACTTGTTACCCTCACCACATGAAATCACTGCATATTCAGGTTGGATAGTTTCTATAAACTCCTCACTACTAGCGGTATTACTGCCATGATGTCCGACTTTTAAAACGTCCACATCTTCGAGAAGACCGTTTTCTAACATTTCACTTTCGGAAGTGTCGGATGCGTCACCAGTTAGTATGAACTTGTTGTCACCGTGAGTCAGTATGGTAACCACTGAATAGTCGTTCAAATCGGAGTAGTCTGGGGAGTTTGGTGCGACCACTTCGAGAGTAGCGTTGCCTAAGTCGTAGGTATCGCCAACCTTTGCGGATGTTATCTTTAAACCCTTGTCAGCTATGCTGTTGAGTAGATTTTCATAAATCTTTGTAGTAGGGACGTCGTCATCATTTACGGATGGTAAGATTACTTTTTCCACATCACAATCGTTTATGATGTTAGGCATACTGCCTATATGGTCTGAGTGTGGATGTGTACCTATCACGTAGTTGAGGACTTCCACGCCGTTGTCTTTTAGGTACTTTTCGATGGTGTCAGCGTTGCCACGTTCACCGGCATCTATTAGGACGTTACTGCTATCCGTTTGAATTAGTATGCTGTCACCTTGACCAACATCCAAAAATGTTACCGTGATAGTATCGTCACCAGTTATACTAGTAGAGTTTTCACCGTTTCCGTCATCGTCCACGAACTCTATGCTACACGACGTTAGAAAAGTCAAACTCAACGCCAATAGACAGGCTAACCCTTTCGCTTTTTGAAACCTGTACCTTTTTGATTTTCTCGTTTCCAACTCTTTTCACCTCTATGGTTATGGTTATAATCGTTGTTATTCTTGTTCTTAGTATGCCTGTAGTCTCTGTTCTTGCCGTTTGATGTCTTGATTCCGTCGTCGTTTATTAAACACTTTGGAGACTTTCCTATCAAGTCTAAACGACCCGCTTTTCTCAACGCTTTGATAACTATCTCTTTGTTTTCGGGTCTGAAATATTGTAGTAAAGCTCTCTGCATAGCTTTTTCTTCGGAGGTTTTAGGTACGTAGACCTTTTCCAAGGTGTAAGGGTTTAACTCTGTGTAGAACATACACGTTGAAATCGTTCCGGGGGTTGGATAGAAGTCTTGCACCTGTTCAGGACGTATCTTGTTTTCTTTTAGGAACAGTGCCAAGTCGATAGCCTCCTTTAGTGTGCTACCTGGATGTGATGACATCAAGTAAGGCACTAGATACTGCTCCTTACCCATGCCCTTCGTGATAGAGTAAAACTTCTCTTGAAAACGTTTATAAGCTTCAATGTGTGGTTTACCCATCATATCGAGAACCACCGCAGAACAGTGTTCAGGTGCGACTTTCAACTGTCCGCTAACGTGATACCTTATCAACTCTTTCATGAACTCGTCGTTCTTATCTTCTATGAGATAGTCATACCTAATACCCGAACGGATAAACACTTTCTTAACCCCTTTGATATTCCTAAGCTTACGCAAGAGGTTTAAATACTCTGTATGGTCTACGGTCAAGTTTGGACAGGGTTTCGGTGCTAGACACTTCTTACCCTTGCATAGACCCATGGTCAGTTGTTTCTCACAAGATGTATGCCTAAAGTTTGCAGTAGGTCCACCAACATCATGGATGTAACCCTTAAAGTTCGGCATTTGAGTGAGTTTCTCCGCCTCTGCTAGTATGGATTCTTCACTCCTACATGATATTTTTCTACCTTGATGTAAAGCTATCGAACAGAAGTTACAGAATCCAAAACAGCCCCTATTGTGCGTGATGGAGAACTCAACCTCTTTAATTCCCGGAACTCCGCCTAAACTTTCATAGTCAGGATGGTACGCTCTCGTATATGGGAGACTGTATACAAAGTCTAATTCTTCGGTAGTCAATGCCAACGCTGGAGGTGTCTGTATTAACATCTGTTTGCCGTGCCTTTGAATGATAGTCTTTCCGTAGACTTCGTCCTGTTGGTCGTACTGTTGCCTACACGCCTTGGCATAGGATTGTTTATTCTCTGCGACCTGTTCATAGGATGGGCATTCTGTACAACCGTATGGAGTGTTCTTAGGTTCTGTCAAGTAACAGATTCCCCTAACGTCTGTGATATCCTTAATGTTAACGCCTTTAGCTAAACGTTCGGCAATCTCAACGATTTGATGTTCACCCATACCATACATGAGTATATCTGCACCGCTTTCCACTAGTATTGATGGTCTTACTGAGTCATCCCAATAGTCATAGTGTGCGAAACGTCTCAAAGATGCCTCTAATCCTCCGATAGCTATAGGCATACTATCACCATAGATTTCTCTAAGTTTCTTACAGTAGACCATAACGGCACGGTCTGGACGTTTACCAGCTTTACCACCTGCCGTGTAGGCATCATCGGAACGTTTTCTCTTAGCGGATGTGTAGTGTGCTACCATACTATCTATGTTTCCCGAAGTGACCAAGAACGCATACTTTGGTGTGCCTAGTTTTTTAAAGTCTCTATCGGACTTCCAATCGGGTTGTGAGATGATTCCCACACTATAACCTTTAGCCTCCAAAACCCTTGAAACTATCGCAATACCAAAGCTTGGGTGGTCAACGTAGCTATCTCCCGTTATGAGTATGAAGTCTAACTGAGAAATACCTCTATCTATCAAATCCTGTGCCGACACCGGCAAGAATAGTCTTCTATCCAACAACTTATTAAAATCCTCCTTAAACCTATTAGGATGGTGCAACCCTCTCCATAATACATTATAACATAACTGCATTAAAATTTCAACTGTACACAATGCGACATCATGAAATTATATCAAATTGACGTTATGGTCAAATAAATTCGGAACGCCGTGGCTGACGTTCCGTTTTTTAAATTTATCAACAAGTATTAATAGTTTCCGTGCCATAGTGAACCGTTACCATGTCCGACGTTCAAACCGTAGGCGATGGCTTTAGTTACGTAGTCTTTAGCACAATGTATACTCTCCTCAATGGTGAACCCCTTGGCTAGATAACTTGCTATCGCACTGGATAGCGTACACCCTGTACCATGTGTGTTAGGATTGTCTATCTTGACGTTTTCAAACCATACGATTTCACCATCGGATGTGTATAGCAAATCGTCGGCACAGCCTTGGAGATGTCCCCCCTTGATTAAGATGTTACCATCATAATACTTAGAAATTTCTTGAGCAGAAGTCACCATATCACTTTTGGATTTTATATTCATGTTGGATAGAACTTCAGCTTCAGGAACGTTTGGGGTTATCACGGTAGCCAACGGCAACAGCACGGATTTCAACGTACTTACGGCACTCTCCGAGATTAAATGCCTTCCACTAGTGGATACCATGACAGTATCTACTACCACGTTTTGAGCATGGTAAGATTTTAACTTCTGTGCTATAGTTTCTATAATTCCACTAGTGGATACCATCCCAACTTTGACGGCATCAGGAAATATATCCGAAAAGACGCTGTCTAACTGTGTGGCTACGAACTCTTCAGGCACATCAAAGATACCTTGTACTCCTACGGTATTCTGTGCAGTAACGGAAGTCACCACGCTCATGGAATAGACCCCACAAGCCAAGGCGGTTTTCAAATCCGCTTGAATACCAGCTCCCCCGATACTATCAGAACCCGCTATGGTCAACATAGTGTTCATTTTTTGATTTTGACCCCTTTCTATCAGTTCCGAGAAATTTTAGGCTTTAGAAATTTGTAGTATAGTTCCAAGAAGTTCCCTAAGATGTAGTCATACATACCGAACACTGGATTAGTTATCAACAGTAGGATTAACATTCCGTGTTCACCGAAGTATTTAGTCATATCCTCCATGAGTTCTTGTGAACCGAATATGAAAAAGATTATTTGAAAAGCTATAGTTATGAACACATCATAATAGAGTAACTTGCATAGCCATCGTAAGATTTTAGGTTTAATCTTATCGAAGAAGGTTTTCAAAATAGGGTACAATCCGAACATGAAGATAAAAGTTATAGAACTTTCCTTGTCAAACGTCACGAACAGCGACAGCAGAGACACCGACACATACGTGAGAAACGCCCATCCTGTTGAAATCTCTTCTTTTACCACCATCATCAGTACCCCTGATACCATAGGTAAAACCAAGCTCAGCACTGGAATTACACCAGTCATAAACATACTCAATAGGCACAGTGCGGAGATTATCCCCCCAAGGGCTACCTTGTAACTAGTACTGTTCACAAACTCCCCCCTTTTAAATCAATAAATTGCGAAAAATTCAATGTAGGGAACGACGCCCACGTCGTTCCGTACAAAAAAATCACATACGATTAGTATTACAACGTCGCCAACTTTTGATACTGTTCCTTTAAGGCTGGATATACCTCTCTATAGAGTTGATAGTAGCTCTCATAGGTTGGGATGTTTTCAACTATTGGAGACTGTACCTTGTCAGCCTTGATGATAGCGTTACAAGCCTCTTGAACACTGCCATAGACTCCTGAACCTACCAACGCTAGAATGCCTACACCTAAAGCTGGTCCCTCTTTGGATGCTACAGTCTTAACGTCACAAGCATAGAGGTCTGCTAACATCTGTCGCCACAATGGGGATGTTCCTCCACCACCACAAGCCATCATGTCGTTTACGCTGACGTTCATCTCTTTGAAGACTTCTACACAGTCACGAAGTGAGTAAGCTACACCCTCCATCACAGCCCTGAGCATATGCGACTTACCATGTATAGCAGACAATCCAAAGAATACACCACGAGCATTAGGGTCTAAGTGTGGAGTTCTCTCGCCCATGAGGTATGGTAAGTATAACAACCTGTCCGCACCTACTGGAATCTTTTCGGCTTCCTTATCCATGAGGTAGTACTCATCTACGCCCATGAGTTTTGCGGTCTCCTTTTCGGATGTACAGAAGTTATCCCTAAACCATTTCAAAGATAGTCCCGCACCTTGAGTAACTCCCATGACGTGCCAACAGTTTGGAACGGCACAACAGAACGTATGCACTCTACCCTTTGGGTCTATGGTAACGTTGGATGTATGTGCAAAGACTACTCCACTAGTACCTATAGTAGTGAATGCTTTACCATCCTGAACTACACCAGTACCGACTGCAGCGGCAGCATTATCACCAGCACCGCCTACTACTATAGTACCCTTTTTCAAGCCAGTCAAGTCAGCGATTTTTTGAGTAATTTCTCCAGTGATGTCTGGACTTTCGTAGACTTTACCAAGCATATCTTCAGTGATATTTAGAGCATCCAACATTACTGAAGACCATTTTCTATTAGGAACGTCCAACAGTTGCATACCAGATGCATCAGAAACTTCAGTAGCTAGTTCACCAGTGAGCATCAACCTAACGTAATCTTTAGGTAGTAGGATGTATCTGCACTGTTCAAAGATTTTTGGTTCATGTTTCATTACCCATCTAATTTTGGAGGCTGTAAAGCCAGTCAATACAGGGTTTGCGGTAATCTCGATAACCTTTTCAGCTCCGACTATCTCTGTAATCTCTTCGCACTCTTTACCGGTACGTTGGTCACACCATATGATGGATTTTCTTAAAACGTTGTAATCCTTGTCAAGCATTACTAGACCGTGCATCTGTCCGGATAGTCCCACGCCCTTGATGTTTGCAGTATCTACACCACTCTTTTCGACTACCGCTTTAATGGTCGTGATGGTTGCGTTGTACCAATCGAGAGGGTCTTGTTCAGCCCAACCGTTGTGTTCTTGGTATAACGGATATTCCACCGTATGGGAGGCTATCAC
>CAZWRW010000033.1:0-10778 GCA_964636465.1 uncultured Ruminococcus sp.
GAGTTCCCGAGTGGCCAAAGGGGGCAGACTGTAAATCTGTTGTCACTGACTTCGGTGGTTCGAATCCACCCTCGCCCATTGAAAACTTACTCTTAGTCTTACAAAGGTGTTTTGTAGGACTTTTTTTCATGTGTTATAAGTTTTTGGAGGTTTTTTTATGGTTAGAGAAGATTTAAGAAACATAGCTATCATCGCCCACGTAGACCACGGTAAGACTACCCTCGTGGACGAAATGCTAAAACAGGGCGGTGCTTTTAGAGAAAACCAAGCTGTAGCAGAACGTGTCATGGATAGTAACGACCTCGAAAGAGAGAGAGGAATTACAATCCTAGCGAAGAACACTTCTGTAATGTACAAGGATACTAAGATTAACATCATCGACACCCCAGGACACGCTGACTTCGGTGGTGAAGTTGAACGTGTGCTATCCATGGTAGACGGTGCTTTACTACTCGTAGATGCTGCCGAAGGCCCTATGCCACAGACTAGATTCGTACTATCCAAGGCTTTGGAGATGGGTCTAAAGATTATAATCGTAGTAAACAAGATAGACAAGCCAGACGCTAGACTTGACGAAATCGGAGACGAAGTACTAGAACTTCTCCTCGACCTAGACGCTAACGAAGAACAGTTAGAGAGTCCATTGTTGTTCTGTTCAGGTAGAGCGGGAACTGCATCCATCAGCCAGTACGAAGAGGGCAAAGATTTAACTCCATTGTTTGAGACTATCTTGAACTACATCGAGCCACCTAAGGGCGACGAAAACGGCGACTTACAGATGTTAATCTCATCTATAGACTATAACGAATATGTAGGTAGAATCGGAATCGGTAGGATAGAGAGAGGTTCTATCAAGGTAAACCAACCAGTTACAGTCGGTGACTATCACGAGAGTAAAAAGCCTTACAACTCTAAGATAGTTTCCCTACTACAGATACAAGGTCTACAAAGAGTACCAGTAGAAACTGCTACTGTAGGTGATATCGTATGGGTAAGTGGTATCGAGAACATAACCATCGGTGATACCGTATGTGCTACCACAAACTATGAGCCTTTAGAGTTCACAAAGGTTAGTGAGCCTACCGTTGAAATGACTTTCTCCGTAAATGATAGTCCATTCGCAGGTAGAGAGGGTAAGTTTGTAACCTCTAGACAGTTGAGAAAACGTCTATTTGACGAGTTACTAAAGGACGTATCTTTAAGGGTTGAAGAGACTGAAAACACTGATTCATTCCGTGTATGTGGTCGTGGTGAGATGCACCTATCCATCTTAATTGAGAATATGCGTCGTGAGGGTTATGAGTTGTCAGTATCCACACCAAAGGTGCTATTCAAGGAGATTGACGGCGTAAAGTGTGAGCCTATCGAGCGTTTAGTAATAGACGTGCCTAACGATTCC
The DNA here is from genome assembly GCA_964636465.1 of uncultured Ruminococcus sp. GTDB lineage: Bacteria > Bacillota > Clostridia > Oscillospirales > Ruminococcaceae > UBA5884. The sequence goes on from CAZWRW010000033.1 coordinate 1,400, forward strand.
ACTGGTGCAGTTATGGAAAAGATGGGTACTCGTAAAGCCGACATGATAGATATGCATCCACAAGGTAGCAGAACTAGATTAGAGTTCCTAATTCCATCCCGTGGATTGTTCGGTTACAAGTCCGAGTTCCTAACAGATACTAAGGGCGAAGGTATCATGTCAAGTGTATTCGAGGGTTACGAGCCATACAGAGGTGACATCCCAAGAAGAAACACAGGTTCACTAGTATCCTTTGAGACTGGCGAGGCTGTAACTTATGGTCTATACAACGCTCAAGAGAGAGGTGCATTGTTTATCGGTGCAGGAACTCCAGTGTATGAGGGCATGATAGTAGGAGCTTCACCAAAGGTTGAAGACCTAGTCGTAAACGTATGTAAGAAGAAACATCTAACTAACACTCGTGCTAGTGGTTCTGATGATGCTTTAAGACTAGTTCCACCTAGAAAATTATCACTTGAAGATAGCCTAGAGTTCATTGCCGACGACGAGCTACTAGAGATTACTCCAAAATCCATCAGGATTAGAAAACGTATCCTAGACAACTCACTCCGTGCTAAGAGCAAGGCTAAAGAAAAGTAATCTAACGTTATATAGGGAACGGATTATGACCGTTCCCTAATTTGATGATTGAATAAAATTAAGGAACGTCATATTTGACGTTCCTTTTTTGTTGTCATGTTACCGAATCAAATTTAAAATCCTATGACCGGTGTAATTGAAGAAGTCGTGACGATGTTGCCATTAGAATCCGTTTCGATGTACACACTACCATCGGAGTTGGTTTGCACCGTGGTAACGATAGGATTTCCGTAGATGTCCACGCCCTCTGGAAGAGTTTCACCGTCTTGTAAATCCCATTGGAGTCCTAACTTAATAGCTGATGGATTATACACCATATTCAAGAGGTTCAAGGTATCACGGTTACGATATACCATAGTGTCGGCATCCATTAGGATGATGTACAGTTCAATGCCGTCCTTGTTGCAAGTGATAGCTACACAGTGTCCAGCATCGTCATGATAGCCAGTCTTGAAACCTGTCACGCCCTCATAGTAGAACTCACTAGACTTATCTAACAGACGGTTTGAGTTAATCCAATCGAACTCTTTCAAGTTGGATTTGTATTGATACTCATATGTTGATACCACCTGTTTTAAAAGCTCGAAGTTTTCCGCATAGATTAATAACTTCATCATATCACGAGTAGTAACATAATGGTCTGCATCGTGGAAACCGTCAGGCACTACGAAATGACTGTTTTCCATACCAATCTTTTGAGCGGTTTCGTTCATTAGGTTTGCGAAGTAGTCCACGGCATCGGAATCGCTCATGCTGGAGTTACCCGAAACCCTCCTAGCCACGTTGACGGCTATAGTATAACCCACATCATTACCTGATGGCAACATCAAGCCGTAGAGTAGGTCTTTCAATGGAATCTCTTCACCCTCAGAGATGTACGCTAAACTAGAATCCGCTGGGACTAGTTGCAACTCACTGCCCACCTTGAAAACCGTACTCGGTTCGATATATTCCAAAGCCACCACTGCCGTGAGAATCTTGGTAGTACTCGCAGGATAACATAGGCTGTCAGCATCCTTTTCAAATATTATTTCATTGGTAGTCTTGTTGATTACTAAAGCGTGTTTAGCGTTTATGTCCTCAAGTTTCAGGTATTGATAATAACTAGTATTTTGAGTATAGCTGTCCAAACTTACTGCGGATGTGCTTACAGTTTGGCTGTCGTCGTAATCTTCCGTCAAGAGTACTGCTTTAACTTGCATCTGTGATGCACCGATACTGTAAAGTTTCTTAGTTTCCAACAAGTTCACGAAGTATATCAAGCCGAATACTAAGACTATCAGTACTATTAGCACCACTAAAAATATGACGAAATTTCCTACTCTCAACCTTCTCCTCTTTATAGATTTTGTCATTAAATAAGGTATCCTTTCTAAAGTGTATGTGTAGGGAACGTGCGACCGTTCCTCAATTTGCCGAATGCAAATAATCTGTAAATGTGATAATTAAATTTAACCTCGCCAAATTGCGGAACGATATATAAATCGTTCCGCAATGCGATAGCGTGGGATTCTTAACCCAACCTTGACCTAACCTCCATCAATGCGAACCCCAAGAGGTTATTGCCTTTCCAAGCATAAGGATTTTCAACATCAGGGTCGTTTGCACCGATACCTATTCCCCATACTCTATCATATGGACTAGCCTCCACAAGTATGCGGTCACCGGTACTCAATAGGAACTTTTTCAAACTTTCATTCTGTTCAAACTTAGCCAAGTTGCCCTCAACTACGATGTTAAACTTTTCTCTATCCCAGATGGTTTGGTCGAAACCTTTAACTAGTCTACCCAAACTTTTGAACTCATTCGGATGGTTAGCCTGTAGGATTCGTTGAAAAGTATCCTCATCCCCGAAAAGTTTTGCTTTTTGACACATCATGTACTGTTCGGCTGTGTGGTAGATGTATCCGTCTACTACGAAATCGCAATCGTACCACTGACTTAGACAACTCTCTCCGACTGTGCCATCTTTACGTGGATGGTGTCCCCAAAAGAATATATACTTCAACTTGTCACCATAGTTATACTTTGCCAACAATCTGTCTATGTTATACTTAGAACTGTTTTCCATAAAAATTACCTCACTTCCCGTATTTTTAGAAATCCTATCGCTTGAAAAGAAATCAAACGTATATGAGATTTCAATCCCCAATGTGCGGAACGATAACTCATACCATTCCGAAACTTTACGACGCAAAAATTGAATAAACCATGTTGAAAACGTACAATGCAAACGTAACTATGAAACCTATAGAAGTCATTAAGATTGGTAACGTTCTACTACGTTGTGAACGTGTCTGTACTGGTAACCTATTGGATTTTTTGTGTATTCCCAAACATAAGAACACTATACCTAAAATCATAGCTGTGCTGTAGAATATGCACATAATTATTCCACAGAGGTACAGACTCTTACTGGATAACAGTATAGTTAAATAAGGCACACTATTAGCACAGATGTGCATCAAAATGTTTGGTAGTATGGAGTTGTACTTAGTAGCTACATAAGCGAGATACAATCCCAATATAAAAGCGTTCAACCCTTGGAGAACGTTTCCGTGTGCTAAACCGAAAAACAATGCTGATATAAAGATTCCAAAACGTTGACTCACTACAGAAAAACCTTTCAAGAACACCCCTCGGAAAACCATCTCTTCTGTGATAGGTGCTACAATACATCCATAGATTAAGAATACTATATAATGTGTCACACTGACGTTGGTAGCTAGATTTTGCATACTGCTAGGTACTACACTTGAACTCATCAAATCACTAGCGAACGCCAAAAGGAATATCAAAGCAAGTATCATAATGACCACTATAGACGACGCTTGTAAACACCATGTCGTCGTGATATGTTTCAACATTTGAGAGGTCTTAACATTAGGCTTATTGAACACTTGTTTTATATCTATGTTAAGAATCTTACAGCCTATTAAGAACGTAGAAATGTTAGTAATCATGTAGACTATTGCTGAAACTCCCAAACTCAAACTGCTGTTATCAAAAAAGTTTGATAGACCATCCACCCCAACAACTTTGATGGCTACTCCCTCCACTATTCTAGACACTATAGCACTCAAAATTGAAGACAATGCAAAATGTATCAAAACCACTAAAGAGGTCAAGTTGTAAGCCTTTCTGATGTTTTTCTTCTCAAGTTTGGTAGGCTTTTGAGGAATCTCATAACCCCCAGAGGATATTTGTGGGTCTATCTTTCTGTAGTCTGTTCTGTAGGCATGGTTTTCGGTATCGTTACCAAACGGATTGAACCTATCCACAATGTTTTTGGTATAGTCGAACACAGGAACTTTTTCACTCATAGGATAATATACCACCTTTCTTAAAAATTCATACTACATTCCATTATACTACACAATTGCGTTGAGGTCAAACGTTTAGAGCATATTTGGTGAAAAAATTTGGTTGTAAAGTTCTCCTCTATGTGATATAATGTTATCTGCAGTATATTAACGTCAATTCAATAGATTGCGAATTTGACGTTTTGAATTTGATAAGGAGTGTACAACATGGAAAAAAGCATCAGTTTTTCAGGACATAGGGTTGAAAAGTTACAGCAATTCACAGGGGAACATTTTGAAACGTTCAGTGAAACTTTAAAGAGTATCATATACGCCAAGGTCGTAAAGTACATAGATGAGGGTTACAATAGGTTCTATGTAGGGATGTCCACCGGTATAGATTTATGGGTCGGGGAAACCTTAGTAGAACTCAAAACTACACAGTATCCCAACTTGGAGATAGTTGCGGTCAAACCGTTTTTGAAACATGGTAGTAGATTTTCCATCAGTGAGAAGACCGCATACAAGAGTATCATAGACCACGCCAACGAAGTAATCTGTACCAATGCGACTTCCACAAGGGGCAGTTATCTAATTAGGGATAGGTACATGGTAGACCACTCAACACGATTGTGTGCCATGGTTTTCGATGAGAACAGCGGTACAGGGTACACCATCAAATACGCACGAAAACAATGCCATCCAGTAGATATTCTTCCACTTGGGGAACTTTTCAACGACTTTATGAAGTCTATCAACTTAGGCGAAACTTTCTATGGAGTTAAAAAATATATATAGATTTCATCTGTAGGGAACGAGCTGTGACTGTTCCACAATTTGACGAAATCAAATTGAATTATCGAAAATTATCGAATTTGTGATATTAAAAAAAATTTTAAAAAACCTCTTGACTTAGAGTGAACTCCAAGTGTTATAATATATTCAACACTAAAATCTAGAATTTAGGAGGATTCTAAATATGTACCTTGAAAAGATTAAGACACCACAAGATTTAAAGACACTCAAGCTAGACGAACTTGAAACACTATCCCGTGAGATGCGTACCGCTCTACTTACTAAGCTAAGCAAACGTGGCGGACACATCGCCCCTAACTTGGGCGTAGTTGAACTCACAATCGGATTGCATTACGTGTTCAACTCTCCTGTGGATAAGATAGTGTATGACGTATCACACCAAAGCTACTGCCACAAGATGCTCACCGGTAGAAACGACGCTTTTCTCTATGAAGATAAGTATTCCACTGTTTCGGGATACTCAAACCCTGACGAGAGCGAACACGACTTTTTCACTGTAGGACACACTTCCACATCTATAAGTTTGGCGTGTGGTCTAGCCAAAGCTAGAGATGTCAAAGGTGAGAGAGGTAACATCATCGCTGTAATAGGTGATGGCTCATTAAGTGGTGGCGAAGCTTTCGAGGGTTTAGACTACGTTTCCGAATTGGAGAGTAATCTAATCGTGGTGGTAAACGATAACGATATGTCTATCGCAGAGAACCACGGCGGTATATATAAGAATCTAAAACTTCTTAGAGATACCAACGGCACTGCTGAATGTAACCTTTTCAAAGCCATGGATTTAGATTACGTGTACATCAATGATGGTAACAACCTATCCGAAGTTATAGAGAAACTTCAACAGGTTAAGGATATCGAACATGGAGTAGTAGTACACGTGAACACTCTAAAGGGTAAAGGCTACGCTCCCGCCGAACACGATAAAGAAACTTGGCATTGGGGTATGCCTTTTAATCTAGATACGGGTAAATCTCTATTTGAGTTCACAGGGGAAGACTATGGCGACCTCACAGCTGAATACCTACTCAACAGAATGAAAGAAGACCCTACTATCGTAGGAGTGACTTCTGCTACACCTACGGTGTTCGGATTCACTAAGGAGAGAAGAGAACTCGCCGGTAAGCAGTTTATAGATGTCGGTATAGCTGAAGAGAACGCAGTAGCCATGGTATCAGGTATGGCTAAGAACGGAGCTAAACCAGTCTATGGAGTTTACAGCACCTTTATTCAAAGGACTTACGACCAACTTTCACAAGATTTGTGTATCAATGATAGTCCAGTGACTATCCTAACGTTTGCTGGTTCAGTGTACGGAATGAACGATGTCACACACTTGGGAATCTTCGATATACCTATGATGTCAAACATACCTAACCTAGTCTATCTAGCACCTACCTGTAAAGAAGAATACTTCTCAATGTTGGAATGGAGCATAGACTATACAGAACATCCAGTAGCTATTAGAGTGCCATCCAATGGGGTAATATCCACTGGCAAAACGTACGATAAGGATTACAGCCAACTAGACCGTTATCAAGTAACTAAGAGTGGTGACAGTGTAGCCATCATAGCGTTAGGGGACTTCTATCAACTCGGTGAGGAAACCGCTAAAACCTTAAAAGATACTCTAAACATAGAGGCTACATTAATCAATCCAAGGTACATCACAGGCGTGGATACCGAACTTTTAGAAACTCTAAAACAGAATCATAAGGTGGTAATCACTCTAGAGGATGGCGTACTAAACGGCGGTTTCGGTGAGAAGATTTCTCGTTACTATGGCAACTCCGATATGAAAGTTTTAAACTTCGGTTTGAAAAAAGAGTTCCTAGACCGTTACGACGTTCAAAAGGTTCTTGAAGAAAACCACTTAACCCCTGAACTAATCATCAAGGATATTGAGGGTTTATTGTAAAAATTCATAGATATTAGGAGGAATCTTTTCAAATGAGTAAGAACGTACTAATCATATCATCAAGCCCAAGGAGAAACGGCAACTCTGATACGCTTTGCAATCAGTTCCAAAAGGGTGCTATAGAGAGCGGTCACAATGTCGAAAAAGTTTTCCTAAGGGATAAGAAAATCAACTACTGTATGGGTTGTGAAGTCTGTAACACCACGCACAAGTGCGTCCAAAATGATGACATGGCTCCCCTACTCGATAAGATGGTGAACGCTGACGTAATCGTATTGGCAACACCTGTGTACTTCTACACCATGGATGGTCAACTTAAAACGTTCATAGATAGAACCGTGCCACGCTACACGGAAATCAGTAACAAGGAGTTCTACTACATCATGACTTGTGCCGACACTGAAAACTCCGCCTTAGACAAGACCATCGAAAGCCTTAGAGGTTTCACACAAGACTGTTTAGAAAATCCTATCGAAAAGGGAATAGTATACGGTGTAGGTGCATGGCACGTTGGAGAAATCCAAAACACATCCGCCTACAATGAAGCTTACACGATGGGCAAAAACGTATAATATAATTTTGAAATCTATCCAAAATACTAAATATATCATCTCCAAAAATCGGGAATGGCACTTGACGTACCATCCCCGATTTCATTATCTATTGAAAGAGCCTTTTTAGTTAGTCCATCAACTCACAAACTAGATTAGCATATTCTACAGGGTCTTCTACGTTTAGTCCCTCGATTAGTAACGCTTGTGAGTATAGTATCTTGGTGTACTTAGCGACTTTGTCTTTGTCGTCAGCCTTGAAAGCCTCCTCTATGGCGGTGAACACCTTGTGAGTTGGATTGATTTCCAACACTCTCTCAGCGGAGATTTTCTCTTGATTAGACATAGCATTCAAAGTTTTTTCCATGTCTAAAGAGATTTGACCTCTAGCAGTCAAGCACACTGGATGTTGTTTCAATCTAGATGATAGTTTAACTTCTACGACCTTATCCTTTAGAGTTTCCTTCATATAAGCGAATAGGTCTTTGTTTTCGTCTTCCTTGCTCTTGATTTCTTCCTTTTCCTTGTCAGTTTCTATACCGAGGTCATTATCGGAGATAGACCTGAACTGTTTATCATCGTAGCTGAATAGCATCTTCAAAGCGAACTCATCGATACGTTCAGTACAACATAGGATATCCCAACCCTTTTCGTTGACTTGGTCAGCCTGTGGAAGTTGTTTAATCTTAGCTACGCTTTCGCCAGTCGCATAGATGATATACTTCTGTTCTTCTGGCATAGCCTCGATGTATTCCTTAATAGTGACATACTTATCTTGCTTGATGGAGTAGAATATCAATAAATCTTTTAGTAAGTCTCTAGTAGCGGAATCGTAAGTGCCTTGGATTCCCGCCTTGATTTGGTTACCAAACTCTTTGAAGAACTGCTCATACTTAGGACGGTCATTGTTTAACATCTTAGTTAGCTCGTTCTTGATAGTCTTCTCTATGTTCTTAGCGATAATCTTAACTTGTCTATCGTGTTGTAACATCTCTCTTGAAATGTTCAAGGATAGGTCTTCGGAATCCACGATACCCTTAACAAAACTGAAGTGGTCAGGTAGGAGGTCAGCACACTTATCCATGATTAGCACACCATTGGAGTATAACTGTAGACCCTTTTCAAACTCTCTGGTGTAATAGTCATAGTCAGGCTTTTTAGGAATGTATAGTAAAGCATTGTAAGTTGCTAGACCTTCGGTTTTAACGTGCATATAAGTTAAAGGCTTTTCGTAGTCGTTAAACTTGGATAGGTAGAAACTATTGTAATCTTCGTCTTTAAGCTCGGATTTGTTCTTCTTCCAAATAGGAACCATGCTATTTACTACATCGTTCTCGACGGTGGTCTCTTCCTTGCCATCCTCGCCCTTAGTAGTGGTGACTTTCTCTAACTTGATAGGGAAACGTACATAGTCGGAATACTTCTTGATTAGGCTTTCTAGTCTGTAAGTTTGGAGGTACTCGTCATAGTTTTCGTCCTCGGAGTTGTCCTTTAGATGTAGAGTAATCTCTGTACCTACGGATTCCTTGTCACAAGGTTCTATGGTGTAACCGTCCACGCCCTCGGATTCCCACTGGTAAGCCACATCTGAGCCGTAAGCCTTAGTCTTAACGGTCACGAGTTTAGCCACCATGAATGCAGAATAGAAACCTACTCCAAACTGTCCGATGATGTTCACATCTTCGCCAAGGTCGTTCTCGGATTTGAACGCCAATGAGCCACTCTTAGCGATGATACCTAGATTGTTTTCTAACTCGTCGCTAGTCATACCGATACCATTATCACTGATGGTGATGGTTCTAGCATCCTTGTCTGCACGTACTTGTATGCAGAAGTCATCCTTTTTGAGGTCAACCTTATCATCGGTAAGGGACTTGAAGTACAGTTTATCTATAGCATCACTTGAGTTAGAGATTAACTCTCTCAAGAAGATTTCTTTATGTGTGTAGATGGAATTTATCATCATCTCTAGTAATCTTTTGGATTCGGCTTTGAACTCTTTCTTTTCCATGTAAAAAACTCCTTTATCTATCTATTCTAATGTTTTAGCACTCTAAAACCTTGAGTGCTAAATCATAATATTATTATAGTACTAAAGCTTTAAAAAATCAAGCGTTTTTTTCTATGTTTACAGAATGTTCACAAAATGAACTCTTTGGCTTGAACTGTCACGTTTGAACCAAATAAACGCAAATCTGTAAGAGTTTGAAAAT
>CAZWRW010000034.1:0-10637 GCA_964636465.1 uncultured Ruminococcus sp.
CTTCGGAAGTTAGTTCAGTAGTAGGCATATTTTCGTCCACGCCCTTGCCCCCGAAAAGACTTCTAGCGGTCTGTAGAGCCTTGTTTGCCTCGTCCTCACCGTGAACCATCTTGGTGACTTCAAATGCAAGGATTTCCTTAGCTTTGTTGAGGTCAGCACCAGTCATGGTCTTTTCCATCTCCTCGATTTCCTCAATTGGAATGAAAGTTAGCAACTTCAAACAGTTGATTACGTCGTCATCGGAGACGTTTCTCCAGTATTGGAAGAAGTAGTTTACTGGACACTTTTCCTTATCGAGCCATAAAGCACCCTTTTCAGTCTTGCCCATCTTCTTGCCCTCTTTGGTGGTTAGAAGTGTGAAAGTCATGGCGTAGGCAGGTTTTTCCTCAACTCTACGGATTAAGTCCACACCTCCGAGCATATTGCTCCACTGGTCGTTGCCACCGAGTTCTAACTTTACGCCGTGATTTTGGTATAGGTGTAGGAAGTCGTAACTCTGCATGAGCATATAGTTGAACTCTAGGAATGAAAGTCCCTTGCCCTCCAAACGGGATTTGAAACATTCAGCGGTGAGCATCTGGTTTACTGAGAACTTACTACCGATTTCTCTTAAAAACTTGATGTAGTTCATATCCAAGAACCAGTCGCCGTTGCGTAGGATTTCCGCTTTGCCATCTGAGAAGTCTACGAACCTTTCCATCTGTTTTTTGAAACATTCCGCATTATGGTTGATTTCCTCAACTGTGAGCATCTTTCTCATATCAGTTTTGCCAGTAGGGTCACCAATCATGGTGGTAGCTGTTCCGAGTAATGCTATAGGCTTATGACCTGCCATTTGCATACGTTTCATAACCACTAGTTGCAAAAAGTGTCCAACGTGGAGACTGTCGGCTGTAGCGTCGAAACCTATGTAAAACGGTACCTTTTCAGTGTTGAGAAGTTCCTCAATCTCTTTTTCGTGTGTCATTTGGGCGATTAAACCACGCCTTTTAAGCTCTTCAAATAGAGTCATAATTTCAAAATCCTTTCATTTTTAAAATAAAAAAGTCCTCTAAAGGTGGCTAAAACCACTCTTGAGGATGACAGTTATATAACCGATAAACTTTGCCACTGTGTAGATTATAACACATTGGGGAGCGAATGTCAAGTAAAAAAAACGGGCGACTGTCGAAACAATCGCCCAAAAACAACTCTGTAATATTTAAGAAATTATTCCTTAACACCACCGGCTGCTACACCCTCAACTATGAACTTGGATAGTAGGATGTAAACTATTACTAGTGGTAAGATTGCTAGGAATATACCTGAATAAACTTGACCATAGTCTGTACGGAAAGTATCGGACTTCATCTGTGCGATTTGGATAGGTAGTGTGTACTTAGTCTTGTCGGTAAGTACGATAGATGGAGTAAAGAAGTTGTTCCATGCTTGAATGAATGCCATGATACCTTGTGTTGCAAGTGCTGGTGTCATGATTGGTAGAGAGATGGTAAAGAAGGTTCTAAACTCGTTACAACCGTCGATACGTGCTGCCTCAACCAATGAGATTGACAACGCACCCTTCATATACTGTCGCATATAGAATGCTATTGGAGGTGCTGCTATTGCTGGTAAAATGATAGCTCCGAAGCTATTCAAAAGTCCCAACATAGAACATAACTTATAGAAACCGATGATAGATACCTGTTGTGGAATCATCATGATTGCCATAATGAATGTGAAAGCTGCATCTCTTAGCTTGAATTGGTATACTGTTAGACCATATGCTGTCGCTGTTGCGAACAACAATGAACAAGCAGTAACCATTGTAGATACGAATAAACTGTTTAAGAAACCAGACTTGATGTCCAAGTCAGACCTTGCTAATACGTTCTTAACGTTTTCAAATAGTTGACCACCTGGTATTAGTGTTAGTCCGTGTTGGATATCTGCACTTGTACGGCTAGCGTTTACAAAAGTTATCCAGAATGGAAGTAAACTTATGATTGAAAGTAAAACACAGATTACGAAGATTACTATCTTCTTTACTTTGCCTTGTCCGGGTTTCTGTCCTGCACTAGTACTCATATGTTAAGACCTCCACTTACTGATTTTCCTTGTTTAGCTAACTTCTTCTGTTGCTTTAGATACTTCTTCTTAGCTACTTCGTCTTCGTCTCTCATCAAGTAGAATACGATAGCACTTAAGATAGCCGTAGCTATGAACAACATCGTTGCAGCTGCACCAGCCTTACCGAAGTCCTGAGTACCACCACCGAATACCTTATCTGTGATGTACATAGTAACAGTCTGTGCTGTGTAGTTTGGAGCACCCTTTTGGTCTGTACTTAATAGCTTTGGAATATCATAAAGTTGTAGACCACCGATGATAGAAGTTATCAAAGTGTAAACCATGATAGGTTGAATACATGGGATGGTAACCTTAAAGAAAGTTTGGCTACTAGTACAACCGTCAATTTCGGATGCCTCGAATAAGGATTCGTTAATACCTAAGATACCGGAAATTAAGGATATCATAGTATTACCATACCACATCCAAGTTTGGATAAATGAAACTAGTCCTCTTACCCAACCTGTACTTCTTAGGAAGTTCTTAGGTTCACTTAGTATGTGTGTCTGTGAAGTTAAGAATACGTTAACGACACCTGTAGAATCAAATAGGGAAGTAAATAAAATTGCTATAGCTGATGCAGTTAGTACGTTAGGTAAGAAGATTAAGATTTTGAAGATACCTTGACCGGGTACTCTTAGTCTCTTATCTGTGAACCATGCTGCACATAGTAGAGATAGGCATATCTGTGGAATAAAGTTACATCCCCACATAATGATTGTGTTTTTAAAGGCTTGTAGAATACCACTCGCCTCTTTAGCGTTTGCGAATACGTTCTTAAAGTTTGTCAACCCTATGAAGTTAGGACCTACTGTTTCAAACTGGAAAGTAACCAAGTTTTGACCCATTGTGTACTCTTGTAAAGAGTAGTACAAGGTTAGTAGTAGAGGATAGAGCTGAAAGATAAAGAAAGCAATAAAAAAAGGAAAGATAAATATGTAACCATATTTAGCATAGCTTACGCTTTTTAATCTAGAATTTGCGCCTGCCATTTTAGAAATTCACACTCCTTATTAAGTTGAAATAATATAAAGCATATATATTGTCAACAAGGGGCAAGGATTTCTATCTTGCCCCCTGCAGATAATAAACTAATTAGATATATAGTTAAACTACTAAATACTATTATTAGTCAACTGTAATACCAGCAATCTTGTCGCTTACAGCACTCTTGAATGATGCGATAGCGTCATCCTTAGAAGTACCATCGTAGCAGTAGGAGTTTACAGCCTCGATGAATGCATCGTTGATAGTTTGGTCGTAACCAGTCATAGTGCTAACGTCAATCTTGCTAACTTGCTCTTGGAATAGAGAGTAGTGGTCTTGACCGCCTAGGAAGTCAAAGCTGTAACCACTGTTGATGATGTTAGTGATAGCCTCGTCGTTGTTGCAGTAGTCGGAAGAGTTCTTTGCGTACCATTCCATAGACTCAGTGTTAACAGTGAAGAATTCGATGATGTCCTTAACGATATCAGCGTTATCACAAGTTGGAGGTACAACAATCCAAGTACCGCCCCAGTAGTAAGCAGAAGGACCTTCGATTGCTTTCCAGTCACCGTAAGTAGAACCTTCTTCGCCTGCTTCACCACCACAGTTAGATACCATTGTCCATTGGATACCCCAAGTGGAGAAGAAAGCACCCATAGTCTTAGCAGATGCATCGGAAACGCTATCAGAGATACAGCTGTTCCAACCGTTAGTCCATTGGTTAACACCTACAGTTAGGTCTTGACCGTCGCTGTTAGTTAGTTGGTAAGCGATATCCATGAAGTTGTCGATTTCGTCTGTAACTGATAGAGTAGTACCATCAATCCAAGAAGTGCTACGGTTAGTTCTAAATACTTGCCATACGTCTTGTACACCTTGAACAAGCTTAACGGAACCGTTAGATGCAGTGTTTACTTCCTTAGCTGTAGCGATGAAAGTATCCCAGTCCTTAACCTTTTCTTGCATAGCAGCTTCGTCTTCTACGCCTAGAAGTTCACTAGCTAGTGAAGGTCTGTATAGGAATAGTCCAGGAGCAGCCTGCCAAGAAGAACCCTTGATAGAACCATCAGTCTTAGAAGTACCAACTTGCTTAGTGTACTCATACTGCTTGTCGAAAGCGGAATCGCCTAGACCTACAGCAGATAGAGGAGAAGTAGCGTTATCGTTGTTGATGTACTTTAGAGCGTAGTCAGCTTCTGCTAGGAACATATCACCTAGGTCGCCATTAGAGGATAGTACTTGGTCAAGGTTAGTTTGATAAGCACCACCATCAGAAGGCTTGATTAGGTAGTCAGTATCGATAGCACAAGTAACACCGTTAGAGAATGTGATGGTGTTAGATGCCTCATCGTAAGTAGCACCAGTAGATACTGGACCACCGTTATCGTAACCGAACTCACCGTTATCACAGTAGTAGTTCTTCAACATACCTATGAACTCATCGTTCCAGGAGTTGATAACGAAGTTAGAACCAGTAGCTGGTAGAGTAGCCTCTACATCGTAATCAGCACTTGAGCTGTCACCAGCTGTGTCATCTGAACTAGTATCATCGGAACTAGTGTCATCGCTAGTATCGTCACTGCTAGTGTCGTCACTAGAATCTGAACTGTTGTCAGCTGCTGCAGTAGTAGTTGTAGTGTCGCTACTGTTGCTGTCGCTAGAGCCACCGCAACCTACCATAGATGTTGTTGCCATAGCAAGTACTGCTACTAAAGCAATAGTTTTCTTTAAACTCTTCATTTGAAAATTTCCTCCTTAATAATTAAACAATACCATACGAACCTTAGATTAAGGCAAGTACGATAAATTATTAACGTAAATTAAGTTTCGTTTGACGGTTTAGGAACGTCAAACAGTTTTTCCTGTTAGGAGTTCTCCCCCAACGATTAAATGTTTTTCTTTTTCTGAAATACTCTTCTTTTTTACCAGTTTCAACAGAAGCTCCGCGGAACGTTTTCCGATAAGCTCTATGTTCTGTTTCATAGTAGTTAGAGGTTTTTCGAGAACCTGAGAAAGGTAAATTCCATCATAACCGATAACTGCAACGTCACTAGGGATTGAAAGCCCCAAAGACTTGATAGCGTTACACACTCCGATAGCTGAGAAGTCATCGGGTGCAATAATACAGGTAGGTGGTGAATATAGACTTAACATCTCTGTGGTAATCTTACCAGCGGAAACGGTGTCGTTGTACCTGCTCTGCCTAACATAGTCCACATTTGGATTGATTCCCAATTCCTCCAAAGTTTCCTTGAAAGAAGTCACCCTCTGTGTGGTAACTTGGGAACTCTCACCATAGATGTAAGCTATTCGCCTATGTCCTTTAGAGTAAGCATACTGCACGAGTCTTCTCATACCTATCGCATTGTCGGAGCAAACACTACAAACCTTTTCGCTGTTGAAATCCACTGCAACGGTCGGGATGTCACTATCCATGACCTCAGCGATACCGCTGTCGTAAAAGTCAGCACACACGATTGCTATACCATCGACATTTCTGTACCTACAATGTTCAAGATAACTCATAGACCTACCGCCTATGTTACCATTGTTGATAAAAGTCACATCATAGCCTTGCCTTTCAGCCTCAGCCCTAAAACTTTCCAAAACACCTGAGAAGTAAGCGTGAGCTATACCAGAACCAGCCTTTTCCGAGAAGATTACTCCTATGCTATAAGTTTTGTTTGTCTTCAAGGCTCTAGCCTGTGAGTTTGGGAAGTATCCCATCTCTTTGGCAGTCTGCTTAATCATTCTTTTAGTGTTTTCGCTAACATCATTATGATTATTTAACGCTTTACTAACAGTCGCAATTGAAACTCCGCATTTCTCAGCTAAATCTTTAATTGATACCATACCACAAGCGTCCTCACATTGTAAAATAAATTAAAAGATGGGTCTAATGCTTAATGAAAATCACAATCCGTCAAGATGTTTCAGCAATCGGAATAGTTTTTAGTGCAACTTTCACAGATTCAAAAAATCTAATAGCCTAAACAATACCCAACTACTGTAATATTAGTTTACAATGTAACCACAAAAAAGTCAATATGTAAAACCCTTATTTAATTTTTTTCGTTTAAGTTGCACAAAATTAGAGCGTATTTTTTGTGCATTTTAACGTATCTTTTTCCAATAAAAGCCCCAAAAGTTACAAAGCGGTTACAGAAATTTCACCACTATTTGAGAGTTTAATGGATATAATGCACAAAATTTCTAGTATTCAAATAGTCAATTTGAACAGTTAATCGTTTAAGAAGTTTGCCCTAATGCTAAAAAATATCCCAAAATGCTACTTGCACAGAATGTGTATAAAAATATCGCTTTTCGGTATATTTGTATACTTTGCACAAAAAGTTGTAACATGACGTTGAATTCAAATTTAAAAAAAGAACGCTCCAAAGAGCGTCCTTTTAATTTTCGATATTACCTCGGAATTACACTTGTGTGAAACGTGCCTTACCGTCAACATCACCAAGGAAGATGGTCTTAGGCATAGCCCAAACGTCAGCTGAGCCATAAAGTGCCTTATAGATTACTAACTCCTCTTGAGTTGTGTAGTCTCTAGCGATACTTACTACCTTGTATACGTTGCCGTTAATATCCTTGTAGTTCTCGCCGATGGATACGTCCCTAGTGGTTTCTACGATAGTCTCAACTGGTTGTGGCTCTTCGTTTAGGATGTCATCCGTTACGATAACCATTGATGAGAATGGTGGTACATTGATATAAGCATCATGATTGCCATTAATCTCTACCTGCTTGTTGGAAATCAAGTCAACAAGGAAGTCCTCATCTACATGGAAGTTGAAACCGTAGTCGTTCTCATCAAGGTTGAGTGCTACGTATAGAACTTTACCGTTTAACTCCTTCTTGAATAGGAGTTGCCTATTCCTAACGATTACACTCTTATATGAACCTGTCCTCATAGAAGAGTACACACTATAGATTCTTCCTAACCTTACTATGTGTTGATATAGGTCTAGGTTGCCATTTTGAAGTAAATCCTCTAAATCTAGGCAAGGTCTTAGACCGTCATCTGAGTTGTTCTCGTGGATACCCTTAACACCGAACTCACTACCGTAGTAGATGGATGGTATACCTGGCATAGCATACATCAAGGTGTAACAGTTCTTGAGGTTTCTCTCATCCTTTAGAGTACTAGCCAATCTGTTCACATCGTGGTTGTCCACGAAGTTGAATAGGTTGATATTCTTGTAGATACCTCCATTACCCGATTGACGATTGATAGAGTAGTCTATCTCGAAGTAGTTACCATCATTGTGTGAAGAGTAGATACCCTTGTAACACTCATAGTTTGTGGTACTGTCTAACATCTCGGAGTTTGCCCACCTGTTGTAGTCTCCGTGAATGATTTCACCCATTAGCCAAAAATCAGGCTTTATGGACTTAGTGAACCATCTAATCCTCTTAAAGAAGTCGAAGTCGATACAGTCAGCAGCGTCGAAACGTATGCCGTCGATGTCGAACTCTTTAATCCAATAGTCTACCGCATCAATGATGTAGTCACAGACCTTTGGATTTCTCATGTTTAGCTTAACTAGATTGTAGTAACCGTTCCAACCCTCATACCAGAAGTTGTCCCCACATGGACTCTGTCCACTGAAGTTTAGGTTTTGGAACCAGTCACAATACTGTGAAGCTGGACCATTCTTTTGAACATCCTTGAATGCCCAGAAGTTTCTACCTACATGGTTGAAAACTCCATCAAGGACTACCTTAATACCATTTGCGTGGAGTTCATCACAAACCTTTTTGAAAAGCTCGTTGTCTCCTAAACGCCTGTCGATAACTTTGTAATCAGTAGTATCATAGCCATGTTCTACGGATTCAAACACAGGTCCAAAGTATACCGCTGTGATACTCATCTCTTTAAGATGTGGTATCCAGTCGATAACCTTGTCTAAGCGGTATTTAACCTCTCCGCCATCGTTGAACTTTTCCGCACCACAGAAACCTATAGGATAAATGTGGTAGAAAATAGCGTTATCATACCAAAAACTCATACTATCAAACTCCTCCATAATATAATATTTTTTATTTCAAACGGCACGGATGTGTCGTCTGTAAGCGTGTGTAATTTAAAATTAATCCAATAGTTCAATTTAGCTCTGCCAAATTGTATTAACCGTTGTCGCTACCCTCAAGATAATAAGATGCCTCCATATCGGCAACGTTGAGTGCTAAAGCTAATGGGAACATCTCAAACGCCCTACCGATTACGTTCTTATCCTCTATGCCCGAAAATCCCATGTGATACCTTATCGCAAAAGCTTCCTCCCTTGAAAGTCTCATGAAACCCGAAACTATATATACCGACTTCTCCCCATGACCATATGGCAACCTATCGTTGATTTTGTAGTATGGAACTTTAACCCATTGACCCATTTCGTTCTTAGTGTTGCGATAGTCAACATCATAGAAGTTAATCTTGCAAACGTCATGGAGCAGTGCCACTATTGCGATGGTCTCATCGGAATAGTTCATGTGATATAGTGTCTTGGTGTTCTCCCTTGACAGGTAATCCCTCAGGCAGTTGTACACGTTGATACTATGCTGTACTAGTCCGCCCTCAAATGACCCATGGTATCGTGAACTACTAGGTGCTGTAAAGAAGTCACTCTGTTCCGATAACAGATACTCCAGCAACCTTTCCGAACCGTTCCTTTTTATGTTATTGGTGTAGATAGATACAAACTCTTCTCTCTTCGCCGAAATACTGTTTTCAAACAAGTCCATAATATGACCCCTAACCTTTGAATTTTAAGTGTGTTTCGCCAGTTCGATAATACAATCTGTTTTCGCCAAACTGACATCATATTAATAATAACATATTTTTTGGATTTTTTCAAGTACTATTTGAACATTTTTACAAAAAACATATTTTCCATACGAAAAACTATGCTTTTTAACTCAATTGTAACCTTTTGTTTATCTTTTTCGCTTTACGATGTTATCTATGTAGCCCATTTTGTAATATAACACCATGGACGAAATTCAACAAAATTAAACATAAATTACACATCCCCAAAAAAAGTTTGTGCATAGTAAATAATTTTCTCAAAAAGTGTTGACATTTTTCTACTTTAGTGATATCATTAAGTTTACAAGGTTTAGTGATTTTTCAAAATTTTTTGATTTTTACACTATACCATTGGGGAATATCTAAACATTTAAGGAATACTGTGTCAATTTTATGCTATTCGGTCACTTGGAACGGAAATGTCATTCTATTCTATTAGTGATATCGAATGCACGTTAATTAATTTCTATTTTTTAAAGATAGGGGTCTTTTTTTATGAACAGTTCTAACGTTAAGAAGAAAGTTGCTTTTATCACCACATTAGCGTTGGTGGTATCAGGTATGGGCATGGCGAACCTCACAACAGCGGTTAGCGACCTAAACACTATGTCAGTTAGTGCGGTAACTAATAGCTTTGCCATCACTGAGAGCGATGGTTACGAAGAGGGTGCTTACGTAGAGTGGACAGGCTCTACTAGTGATGAGTACAGCGTATACTACAAGAGCGGTAGCGGTTCTTACGTACAGATTGACAGTATGTTAATCCGTCAATATTCCGACTACTTCCGTGCAGATGTAGTTGGACTTTCCGCAGGTACTTACACACTAAAAGTAGTAGGCAAATCCAGCGGTGAAGTTGAAACTAAATCTCTAACCGTAACAGCTTACGATAGGAGCGGTTTCGCATTCTCTACAAACTCACCTACTAAGGGCGAGGGCGTCGGTGCTTACAACTATGATGGTACTTTAAAATCAGGAGCACAAGTAATCTACTTAACTGAAGACAACAAGACTACAGTAACTATGGACATCAACGGTACGACTTACACAGGTATCGCAAACATAACACAACAGGCTAAGAAAGCTAGTGTGCCTATCTGTATACGTATCATAGGTACAGTAACCCTAGATGGTCTATCTAGTAGTGATATGTCATCTGCATACGCATTAGGCGTTAAGGAAGCTTCAAACGTAACTATCGAGGGTATCGGTGAAGATGCTACCCTATACGGTGCAGGTTTGGCAGCGTTCAAGTGCAACAGCGTAGAGTTCAGAAACCTAGGCTTAATGCTTTGGGGCGGTGGTAAAGATGGCGACGGTATCACTCTAAAGCAGAGTGTAAACGTTTGGATTCACAACAACGATATATTCTACGGTGAGGCTGGTAGCGACAGCGACCAAGCTAAGGGCGACGGCTCTATGGACTTAAAGGATAATTCACAATACATAACCATCTCATACAACCACTTCTGGGATAGCGGAAAGATGTCACTCTGTGGTATGAAATCCGAATCAGGTGAAAACTGGATTACTTACCATCACAACTGGTTCGACCACTCCGACAGTAGACACCCTAGAATCAGAACTATGTCCGTACACGTATACAACAACTACTACGATGGTAACTCTAAGTATGGTGTAGGTACTACTCTAGGTTCTAATGCTTTCGTTGAGGCTAACTACTTTAGAAACTGTAACTATCCTATGTTGATATCTCTAC
>CAZWRW010000035.1:0-10583 GCA_964636465.1 uncultured Ruminococcus sp.
TCCACAACATTTTAGATGTCCTTAGTTTTTTTAATAATAGTCTTGAATTTTTCGTAAAAATAATGTATAATGTAACTAACATAAACGTTTGGAGTGTTGAATAATATACACTTTCAACTAATACTATTCTATCAACTGAGAGGAGTAATTTTTAAATGTTTCCATTCAATGACACTTCACTTACTTACAGTGAGAGAATGAAAGACCTAATTTACAGGCTCACCATTGATGAAAAGATTCACTTAATGACTACACACCATTTTGCAATAGAAAGGTTAAACATCAAGGAATGGTTTGTGGGTACTGAGATTGCTAGAGGTTTCGTCGGTAGAGACGAAAACATGAAGTCTACAGTATTTCCACAGCCTATCGGTATGGCATCTATGTTCGACACAGAAATCATGGAACGCATAGGTAAGGTAGCTTCGGATGAAGTCAGGGCTTACTATAACACCCTAAAAGATTCCTCAAATGGGATATCATTAGCAGTTTGGGGACCTACCGTAGATATGGAACGCCATCCGCTTTGGGGTCGTACCGAGGAGGGTTACGGCGAAGACCCTTGTCTAACTGGTAAGATGACTGTAGCCTACACTAAAGGTCTATTAGGTGACAACAAGAAGTATTATAAGACGTTGCCTACACTAAAACACTTCTGTGGTAATAACAATGAACACAATCGAGGTAATTCAAACTCTAACATACCTAAGAGGTTGCTACACGAATACTACTATAAAGCTTTTGAACCTTCCATACGTTTCGGAGGTGCTAGGGCAATCATGACAGCTTACAATGAGATTAACCACTGTCCAGCCAACATGAACACTGATTTAAAGTATCTGCTCAAAGATAAGTGGAACTTAAAGTATGTAGTCACAGATGGTGGAGACCTTTCGCAAAACGTCGTAGACCATAAGATTTGTGAAACCCATCCTGAGGCAGTAGCCTATGCCATCAAAGCGGGTGTTGACTGTTTCACCGATAACGACGACTTAATACACAAGGCAATCTATGAGGCATTAAGTCAAAGGTTGATAACCTCCGAAGATGTAGACCTTGCAGTATCTAATGCACTACTCTGTAGGATGAGGTTAGGTCATTTTGATGAGGGTTGCCCATACGACAACCTAACGCTCAACGATGTAGATACTCAAGAATCTAGGGCTTTAAACTTAGAGGCTAGTAGAAAAGGCATGACACTCCTAAAGAACGATGGAATCTTGCCACTTGACACTAGTAAGAGTGTAGCCGTAATAGGTTTCCTAGCTGATACCATGTTAAAAGATTGGTATACAGGTTTTTCAAGTTATCAAGTGACTTCACTTGAAGCAATCAAGAAAGAGTTTAAAGATGTCGCTTTTGATAACGGTTTTGATATCGTAGCGATTAAGTGTCCTAATGGAAAGTATCTATCCGTTAAGGATGATGGCACACTTACCGCCACCGCTGATACTGTAACCATCGCTGAACAGTTTGAACTCCACGATTGGGGTGAAAATTGGAACAATCTATACTCTGTGAAGTTGGGTAAGTATATCCGTGTAGGTGAAGATAGTTCCATCACTGCGGAAACAACTTCTGTGTATGGTTGGTTCACTAGAGAGACTCTAAACTTCAATGAAATTTTCGGTTCTAAAGCGGTAACTATAGAGGAATATCTCAACCATAGGAGGATTTACCTCACAGAGGATGGCACTCTAAAGGTTATGGAACGTTCTAAACGTTACATTGAAGATTCTCAAAAGTTTATGATAGAGACCATTTCAAAGGGTGCTGATAGGGTTGCCGAACTCGTCAAGAATTATGACTATTCTGTAGTGTTCTGCGGTAATGACCCACAACAGTATGCTCGTGAATGTTGGGATAGACACACTTTAGAACTACCTCCACAACAGAGTGAGATTATCAAAGTTTCACGTGAATGTAACCCTAATACAGTCTTAGTGTTGGTATCTAGTTACCCATACGCTGTAAATTGGGAAGATGATAACCTATCAGGAATACTGTATACATCTCATGCAGGTGCAGAACTAGGCAATGCAGTCTGTGATACCTTGACAGGCAAGAACAATCCAGCAGGTAGAACTCCAATGACTTGGTATAAGTCTCTATGTGACATCCCAGACATTAACGAGTATGACATCCGAAACGGTGGTTTGACCTATATGTACTATCAAGGCACACCTTTGTATCCGTTCGGATATGGTTTGAGTTACTCAACTTTTGAATACTCCAATATGAAGTGCGTTACGATTCCTTTTGGATTTAAACTTTCCTTAGATATCACCAACACTTCACAAGTGGATGGCGACGAAGTTGTACAGTTCTACTATAGTTTAGCCAATTCAAAAGTTAGTAGAGCCATCAAGAAACTTTTCAACTTTAAGAGGGTTCACATCAAGGCAGGGGAGACCATCTCCTTAGAGTTTGAGTACAATATGCTCGACCCTAAAGACAACTGTTATTTTGAGTTCTTCTCAGCTTCTAAAAATCTTATGGAACTCGAAGATGCAGACTATCACATCATGATAGGAACATCTAGTGATAACATCAAGGCTAACTTTTTAGTACATCTAGATGGCGACAAGTCACTATCTAGGAACGTTATGCACAACGTCAAGATAATCACCTGTGAGGAAACTTTCGGAACAGAAATCCGTTACGCTAAGAGCGTTGACAAGCACTATGTTTACGGCAAGGATTCCAATGCAAGTCTACTGTTCAAAGACTGTTACGTATCCGAGGTAAGCACGTTTATGGTAGCGACTACGTCAATCTACACTACTAGAGAGATTTCCGTAAAGTGTGACGGCGTAGAAATCGCCAAAGTACAGGTTATGCCATCCAATAGTTTTGAAGATTTCGCAGTATACAGTGCAAAGCTTGAAGAGCCTATCAGCGGTTTTCACGATATAGAGTTGACATTCGGTGAAGGTGTGAGCATATTCTCATTTAAGTTTATAGCTTAATTTTGAAGTTTGAAAATTTCGTGTAGGGAATGGGCATAGTCCGTTCCCTATATAGTTAAAATTTCACGTATAGATTACACATTATACCACTTGACAATACATAGTATTAGTGTTATAGTTAGTATATCAAATTCAGAGAGGATTAATTTTAAAATGTCAAAGAAATCAGTAATATTTTTAATACTCACTATAGCCATGATGGTAGTAATCTTTATATTTTCAAACCAAGAGGGCAGTGTCTCCTACGGCGAGAGTTATAAGTTTGAAGACTTAGTGCAAAGTATCATAGATACGTTACATTTAAACTTTTTACTTATGAACCATTCCGTTGCGTATGCCACGAGGAAGTATGCTCATGTGTTCTTGTACTTCGTGTTAGGATTTTTCTCCTCATTAGTGAGCCAAACCACTCTAAGTTTTAAAGCCAAAGACCTTAAAGGAAGACATTTCCTTGGGTTGTTGATATCCTGTGCGATATGCTTTGTGTACGCCTGTACTGATGAGTTCCATCAAACTTTTATAGATGGCAGAACCGGCAAATTCTCCGACGTTATGGTGGATGCCATAGGTTTTGTGAGTTCGGGTGTGTTGGTAATGTTGGGACAAATCATAAAGGATAAAATTTCAAAAATGTTGGCTAAAAGATGATTAGGTAATAATAATAATAAACAAAAACGTCCACTGGTTTACAGCGGACGTTTATCTTTTATCTACCACGTTGATATTTAGAGTTACGCTTTTCAGCATACATGATATCATCGGCACTTTTAATCATTGCATCGACTTCGCTTTCGGATTGCGGTCTGCCGACTAATACGCCACAACTCGCTCCGACTTTGTAAGGTTTCCCTGAAATTTGATTGTAACCCTCAATTGAGCTTTTCAGCCTTTCGACGTACTCTTTAGGATAACTGGAGTCTGTATCTATCACGGATGCCACGATAAACTCATCACCACCGAACCTAGCACAAACCTCATCCTTGATGGCACAAGATTGCATATACTTTGCTACCGTTTTGATAGCATTGTCACCATCACTGTGACCAAAAGTATCATTGATGTACTTTAAACCGTTTAAATCTATAGATATCACCATAAAAGACTTGCTAGGGTCATCTTTGACTTCTTCAATCTTATCCGTGAGATTTTTATAGAAACCACGTCTATTTAGAAGTCCTGTCAAATAGTCTCTAACGTACATCTCTTCGAGTTTTGAGTTGGTCTCTTCCAACTTGATTACGATATTTTTAAGTTTTAAGTTACTCTGTATGATAGAAAAAATCTTACTCAAATTGGTGGAGAACAACATATGTGCATCGAAATTAAAGTTTGCACTAGTGCTAGATATTACTATATATCCGATGGCATGGTCTTGGAAGTTCATAGGGGCGAACATCAAGTAACGGTTTTCTGTATCGTGCATGACTTCGTCGAAGTTTAGCACCATCTCTTTGCCCTTAAAAGGTTTTAGAACGTCTTCGGTCATGAAATTTCCGTACTTGTAATGGTATAAGACTTTCATGTTCTTGTAAGGAAAATTTGTGACTTTGTTAATTTCGGAATCCAAACTTAAAAACTCTTCACAGATACATACCCAAAGTTCATCAGCGTAGAGGTTGTAGGCGTATCTATTTTTGTTACAGATTTCTATAGTATCATAGATGTTGTCACAATTGGTCATAGTGGTCAACATCTTTTGCATATCGCTTTCGTAGAACTTGTACTGTTCTAGTTGTTTGTAAAGTCTGTTGATAGCCACGTTAGTGTATTCATTGATAGTCTTGTTACAGCCACATGAACCCGCAGTTATAAACTTATGATATATAGTATTAGAAACGCTCGGAGTTTTACCGTTGAAGGCATCGTCAAGGATATCCACGGCAACCTTACCTGCTTGAAAATTATCTTGTTTAGCGGTAGTCAATCTAGGGATGTGGTATCGTTCCTCAATGATACCATCAAAACCAGTGACTAGAATGTCTTCAGGAATTTTATAACCCTTTTCATTGAGTTTTCTACAGCAACACATAGCCATGGTATCGTTTGAGCATACTATAGCTTCCGGGAATGGTAGCGTACTATTGAAAAAGTCATCCATGACTCTTTCGGTAGGCATATCCCAAAATTCACCGTAGCCGATGCGTTCCTCTTCTACTGGAATGTTATGTTCTGTTAAGACTGCCTTGTATACGTTCAACCTCTCCTCTGAAAATGAGTTGCCTTTAATACCAGCTATAAAGTTGATTCTAGTACAACCATGATGTTCTATTATGTGTCGCATAATCTGTTCCATGGCTTTTTCGTAGCTGAAGTTTACGTTGTATGCCCCCTCAATATACTTGTCTATGGCGACTATCGGGGTGTTGTGTTCTTTAGCAGTTGCTATGAGTGTTTCTAGAACGTCGGTTTTTTTGAAAGTTTCACACGCCACGATGAGACCGTCAATTATGTCATAGTTTATCAAGTTGAAGATTTGGCTTTCTCCCACCGTTGAAGAGTAGTTGTACATATCCTCAGTATCGAAGTACATATCCGTGAAAGTATTCATAACCATGAGTTGGTACCCTAAAGATTTAGCACGTTCATATATTGAAGCTAACAACTCTTTTTGTACTTCCTCATGCACCATAGTAGTACAGAACGCTATGACTTTTTTATCATTATACATTGTAATCACCACTTTCGTATATACGTAGGTATATACTGTATTTTATTTGTATTAACGTCAATTTGAAATAATCCCATGCTGTTGCATGGCGTTCCGCAATTTTGCAACGCAAAATTGTATTATCGAATTGGCGTTATTTGAAGATTCTAGTCAAGGTTTCAATACTTAACTGATGGGTTGGGTTAAACTCCTTGGATTGAACGTACTGTGTAATGCTTGAGAAGTACTGTTTAACTTCAGGTTCGTCCATAACTTCGGATAGCCTACTAGTACATACTAACAACTTACCATTACCCACGGCACACTCAAACAGGATACCTAACTTATGGTTTCTCTCGAAGTTGTCTATCATCTGTACGATAGGGAAGAAGTCTTTAGGGGTGTCGTCTAAGATTGCACAATCGGAATGCGAAACTATGTTGTACCATATAGGTGTAGTATAGAACTCACTAGGAAAACTTTTCAAAGCGTGATGTTGTTGGTCTATCAATAGACCCATAGTACCCACTGGAACTTCTCTGCCCATGCTCTCGGATATACTTCTAAACATAGGATAACACCAAAAATCTGTGCAGTATGTGCCTTGGATACTCTCTTTAACTTCGTTAGGCATATAGAGTACGCTCTCACCATTGGATAATCTATTTAAAGTTTCGTCTAAGTCGGTGGTCAAGTTTTCGCAAGGGTTGCAGACCGACTCAGGGTACACCGTTAGATGGTAACGCTTTTCTATATCGGTATCCTCTATGGATAGCTTTAGAGTCAACTCTAGAGGACTTTTCACGGTAGGCATACTTATAGAAACTTCACCTAAATGCACCAATCCAAAAGCGTTATAAGGCACGGACATCATGCCCTCTTGGATGGTTGCGTCTCCGTCTAAGATTTCCCACGTTACAGAAGTGTTATCCAAAATGCGAGGGTTATAGTAACGCAAAGATACTCTAAACTTGAACTCCTCTTCGGATTGGTAGACGAACTTTTCAAACTCACCCAATAGCACGGCATCCGAACAGAAAGTACGCCACTCCTTAGCGGATACGATACCCTTACTATCCATAAAAGCATCGAGTATACCCACTAGAGCTGTACCCTGTCCCATAAAGTCTTGGATATCCAACAGTTGAAAACCTGCTAAATACTTCGTACGGAAAGCACTCTCTAATTCGGATTGGTAACACTGTACCGCTAACTTACCACTAGCTTGGAAAAACTTATCTGCTAGATGTAACATACCCTTTTCGTCTAGACGTTTTCTGAAAGTCTCTAAGTTGCGTGGTTTGAGAACTCCTGTATACTTTTCAATCTCATTGAAGTTTGGAAAAGTCTCATACTGTCCGACCTCATGTGATACCACTGGAACGTTAGGTGTAAACTCTTTGCCAAGCTCGTCCGCCTTGATAAGTTTAACGCCTGTACCGTACTGTATCTTGATATAACCGTTCTCATCGACTGCGTTATTCTGTGAGGTTGCACTCACATTAGGCATGATACTGTCATCATAGTTTAACATTGTGGATGGTCTCATGGTCTGCACATGACCTAAAGGCTTATCACACATAGCATAAGAGCCACGAATCTGTCTATCTATGCTGAACCTAACTCCTGAAAAGAAGTCATCTTCTTCGACTATACATGGATACCACTGAAAGTTATTACTACCTTGTGTATATAGGTGTCTTCTATCGATGGCTTTGTAGTTCTTGATGATTTCGTTCATACGTTCTTTACTGCCCCAAAGCTCATTACCTAGTGAGAACATCACAAAACTTGGATGGTTTCCATAGTGGTCTAAGATTTTGAAACCCTCTTCAATTAAGAAGTTTTGTTCATTTTCGTTGTAGTATTCCTCACCGACGTTTGCTAGAGTACCCCAAAAATTAATCTCAGGTTGGAAGTATACGCCTACTAAATCAGCACCAGTGAAAGCCTCATCAGGAGGGCAACAGGTGTGGAATCTGTAGTGGTTGATACCGTAGGATTTCGCTACCTTTAAGACTTTAACCCATTCTTCAACGGTAGTAGGAGCGTATCCTGTTAGAGGGAAAGTCATGCCATCATGTTTACCTCTGAGGAAAGTCTTGACCCCATTGATGTAGAAGTCATGTTCATCTGTGGTGAACTCACGCAAACCGAAAGTTGTCTTGGTGACCTCTCCATTGAAGATTATTATCAGTTCATAGACTACTGGATTGTATTCACTCCAAAGTTGAGCATCTTCTCCGAGGGTGTACTTGACTGTAGCCACGTTGTCCTCATCTGTGATTACGTTGAAAGTTTCCGTAGGTTGAACGTCATCCTTAGTACTGTTATGAAGTTTTGCCCCGACTTTTATGTTTCCATCCACTGGAGTGTTGAACCTAACCTTTAATTCCACGGATTTCTCTTTAACGTTAGGATAGGTTTTAACATCCTCGATATGACACTTACTATATACTTGTAGCTCCATCCTACCGGTGATACCGTTCCAATTGGTTTGAGTATCAGGGGATGTCATGTGACCACCAGCAGTAGGATATTCTGTGTTGTCTACCATGATTACTATTTGATTTTCACCGTTCTTTACGTAGTTAGAAACGTCATAAATATGCGGTGCAGATAGGCTCACTTGAAGTTCCAATTGATAACCATTGACCCATACTATAGTTTTTCTAGTACGTTCTAGATAGAGTTTCACACACTTTTCGTTTAAATCATAGTCTAAGTTTACTACTTTTGAAAACCACGCATAACCCTCAAACTTGTACGCATCAGTTAGGTGCCAGACTTCAACCTCTGTATTAGGAACACCTTTCTTTTCATATGCGGTAGTAGAAGGTAGCTTTATAGTATCGTCAAAAAATCCATCCGATTTAAATGCTCCATCGGTCAACCCTGACTTTTCGGCATCTAATTTAAAATTCCAAAGTCCAGACATATCGTATACATACAACATAAATTTTTTTCTCCTTGTTTATAGCAAAAATGATTAATCTAACACCAATATAATTAACAATCCATAGAGGATAATTATTAATGTTCATCCTATAAAATATAATTCCATTTGGCAGATGAGAGGGGGAAGACGGTTACATACTTTAACCTATCCTAAACTTATCTATCCTAACCTACCCTTACCTTACCTATCCTATACTAACCTAACCTATCCTGTGTATACATTTTGTATACAGTTTGGATACATCCTGTATACAGTTTGTATACAAAAAATCGAACTATTATATTATTAAGTATCAATTATTCATAGTTATAGATGGTTTCCTTGAGGTAATCGACATTCTGTTCAAAGTCTGCAACTATGACCGACTGTCCGTCGATATCGTCATAATACCAAGTGTCATCGGCTGGGATACGCTGTTGAACTATTTCATACCCTAAGATAAATGGTACTTGTAGTGAAAGTTGATACATATCCAAGGTACTCATATTTGAAGATATTTCCGAGGCGGTAGTGTTAGCGAAAGTTCCTATCCTGAACACATTGGGAGTTTTAAGCCTATCCACCATGGCTGTGATAACATCCCTTTGGCGTTGAGTTCTCTCGAAGTCTGCGTTGCCTACGTACCTGATACGGCTATATGAAAGTGCCTGTTTACCATCTAATCTGAGAGTTCCTCCACTTGAAAGTAGGTCGCTCATGCGGTCGTCACCCATGATTTCGTTGACCTCACTAATTAGTATGTTATTGATGGCTTCCGCCTCCTCGTCGGAGACCTCCATATCTATGCCACCCAATGCGTCTACCATTTCCACGAACGATGTGAAATCTACTACCATGCAATCGTCTATGCGTATGGAGAAGTTCTCCTCTAGAGTATCTAATAGCAGACTAGCACCACCATATGAGTATGAGGCGTTCAACTTATCGTAATGGTATTCGGGGATGTAAACGTACATATCACGCATAAAAGAGGTCACTACTACCTGTTTACTTTTGGAGTTTATCGAAACTAATACCATACTATCCGAACGAGCCTGTTCGTTAGAGGTTCTGCCATCCGTTCCGATTAACAGAATATTCTTCACACTAGAAGATTCTAAAAGTTCATTTTCCGTGTAGTTTCTGTTCATTTCCAAGGAATCCACTTTATTTATGAGTAGCAGTGCCACCACCGAATACAGCACGAACACTCCCACCAAGAAACTTAAAATCTTTTTAAATATGTTCTTACTAGTATGTACATTCTCCTTTTGCTTACCTTGCAATATAACACTTCCTTAATATTAACGCTAATTCGGCAAATCTGTGGAACGTCGTGTGCGACGTTCCTTACATGGGATTTTCAAACTCATGTTAATTATTAACTTTCATGAAATCTTTTAGTTTCTGAAAAGTTTCTTCACTGATTACGTGTTCAACTTTACAAGCATCTTCTTCAGCGATTTCAGGGTCTACCCCAAGATAGTCCGCAAAGAATGATGTCAAAACGTTGTGTCTACTATACACTGAGGAGGCTTTTTCAATACCTGCTTCAGTTAGTAGTATCTGTCCATCTTCTTCGATGGTAATCAATCCTTCATTTTTAAGAAGTCCTACTGCTCTACTAACACTAGCCTTAGAGAACCCCATCTCTGTAGCTACGTCAATAGAACGTACATAGGAGTTGGTTCTGCTCAAGATTAAGATAGTTTCTAAGTAGTCTTCACCTGATTTGTGTACTGCCATAGTATTCAATATCCTTTCTATCGAGTCGATGTTAGTCTCACGTAACACAAGGCACGTTGAAACCGCACTATTTATAATATATTATCATTCTAACATATTGCGAAAAGTTTTTCAAGTTTTTTTAGAAAAAATAACAGTATAATTCCAAGTTGTCTTTAAGAATTTAAAAATCCCGTTCCCTACAGAAGTGTTTATTATGTATTTCCAAAAAATACTTTGCAAATGGTGCGTATTATGTTGTTTGACTTTACCAATACTTACAGTAACTATAAATATTGTGAGG
>CAZWRW010000036.1:0-7974 GCA_964636465.1 uncultured Ruminococcus sp.
TTACTGGGATAATATCTTACAAAATGACCTAAAAATAGTGTGATTTTGTGACATTTTAACCAAAGTTTAAAAAACGTATTGACAAGTGCAAAATTTAGGTGTATACTTAAACTACGATAAAACATTAAAAGCCTATAGGAATACTAGGCTTTTCAAATATTTGAAATATGGTTGACTAAATACATTAGAGACTGTTTAACTTTGTTAGTTAAGCGGTCTTTTTGTTTGTTTGAAAGGGGCGATTCTACGTGAGTTTTAACGTTGCAGTCGCAACCGATGATGGCGTGAACATCAACTTGCACTTTGGTAAAGCAAAACAGTTGCATATCTACCAAGTGGAGCTTGACGGCACTTACCGAGAGGTCGAAGTTAGAAGTTTTAACGCAGTCAGCGACGATTCTACGCAACCTATGGGATGCGGTAGTGGTAACGGTTGCGGAACTGGTTGCGGTGGTGGTGGTTGTCATCCGAGTGGTTACCTGTTGGACGTTTCCGAAACTATCCACGATTGTAAGTATGTTTTAGCATCTAAAGTGGGCGGAAACATAGAAAAGGGTCTAAGAGGATACAACATCACGGCTTTTTCTATAGATTTACCTATAGACCAAGCTATCCAAAAGATAGTGACCTATGAAAACAGGTTACTCAGATTTAAGGGAGGTTTTTAATTATGGCTTACAGATTAGACATATCCGATGTGGCTACTCGTGAGAGTCGTTTGGGTTCGATAACTGGCTACTGCGGAGATTTAAACGATTTAGTTACTAAATCACGTTGCGGAACACTTAAAAATAGAGAACGTTGCTTTAGTCAGTCAAGTTCATGTGCATCAGGCTGTGCAATAAGTCAGTTGTTAGCAATCCGTGACGTTGCGGTAATATATCACGCTCCAGCAGGATGTTCCTACGTGGGTGCAGGAGTAAACGTCCTACAGAGACAGTTGGCACTCCATATCAATGCGGAATACAAATCCGTGGTAGTCGGCACTGATATGAACGAAAATGACACCATCTTTGGTGCATTGAATACCGTCCGCAAGATAGTTAGACAGACTTATGAAAACTATCATCCAAAGGCGATATTTATATCAAGTTCATGTGTTAGTGGTGTAATCGGTGAGGATGTCGATAGTATCATTGATGAGCTAAAAGATGAGTTAGGTATTCCAGTGATATCTATCCATTGTGAGGGCTTTAAGTCAAGAATTTGGGCATCTGGTTTTGATATCGCAGACCACGCCGTTTTGAGCGGTATAGTAAAACCTCCAAAGGAAAAGAAAAATACTATAATCTTCAAGAACTTCTTTGAAAGTCACCGTCAACAGATTACTGACCTATTCGCTGAATTTGGTTATGTTCCACAGTTTATCTACGCCAACAGCACTGTAGAAGAACTTGAACATCTTTCAGAAGCTTCTGCAATGGTCTGTATATGTGGTACTTTAGGTACATATATGGGCAACGGTCTAAACGAACTCTACGGAGTGCCTTACGTTAGAACTATCAACCCTATGGGCGTTACTGGTTTTGAAACTTGGTTGAGAGCTATCGGAAAAACTATCGGACAATCCGAAAAGGTTGAGGAATACATCACAAGACAGAGAGCTATCTACATTCCACAGATTGAAGAAGAGAAAAAAGCTCTAAAGGGTTTGAGAGCTGTAATCGGTATGGGACCTGGTTATACTTACGAAATCGCAAGAGTACTTCAAGAGTTAGGAATCGAAGTCGTTTGGGCGTTGGCTTGGCACTACGATTACAAGTACGACAACGGCGATGTTCCTCCAGCATTAAACTATCTACTAGATAATTCACCAAACAATATTAAGCTATCCGTAGCAGACCAACAAAACTACGAAGTTCTAAACGTCTTGAACGAGTACAAACCTGATTTATACTTCTCACGTCACCCAGGTTCAACTGTATGGGCAGTTAAGCAAGGTATCAGTGCGGTATACGTAGCCGATGAGTACATGGCTTTCGGATATGAGGGTACTTTACGACTAATTAAGGCTATCAAGGACGCAATCACCAACAGGAGTTTTGAGCAGAATCTAGCCAAGAGGACTAAACTTCCATATACGGATTGGTGGTACGCTCAAAACAACGACAAGTTCTTAAAGGAGGTCAAACACAATGGCTAAGATTATCGATAAACAACGTTATACCTGTGCTTTGGGTGCTATCAATACAGTACACGCCATAGACAGAGCCATACCAATATTACACTCTGGCCCAGGATGTTCAGGCAAACTTAGTGGCGGTGGCGGTAGTTCAGGATACTTTTCACCTAATATATATCCATGTTCAAGTGTCAGCGAAAAAGAGGTAGTCTTCGGAGGAGAAAACAAACTTAGAGATACCATCGAAAATGCCTTAAAAGTCATAGATGCTGACTTATACGTGGTCATGTCAGGATGTACCGCCGAAATCATTGGTGATGATATCGCAAAGGTTACTAGAGAGTTTCAAGAACAGGGTCATCCGATAGTATACGCAAATACCCCTGGATTTAAAGGTTCTAATCTAGTCGGTCACGATTGGGTACTAACTTCAATCTTTGACCAGTTCGTACAACCAGCTGAAAAAGAACAAGGTTTAGTAAACCTCTTCGTGAGTGTACCTTACTATGACCCATATTGGTTAGGAAATCTAAGAGAGTTGGAAAAGCTCCTAACCGACATAGGTTTAAAAGTAAATACTATCTTCGGACATGGTAGAGGGGTCGAAAATTTAAAGAGGGTCGCAAAGGCAGAATATAATATCCTAGTATCCCCATGGACTACCTTGGAGACTGTAAAGTTCCTAGAACAGAAGTTCGGAACACCTTACCTACACTATCCAGTGTTGCCAATAGGAGCATTTGAGACTTCTAAATTCTTACGTAAAGTCGCAGAGTTCACACACTTAGATACTACCAAGGTTGAACAGGTTATCAACGAAAAAGAGGCTGAGTTCTACTACTACATCGAACGTTTTGCCGATACCTTCCTTGAGGCTAGAGCGATATCTAACCGTTTCGTAGTTGCATCCGATAGCGTGTACTCATTGGCGATTACTAAGTTCTTAGTCAATGATATGGGAATGTTCCCAACTAAACAGTTTATCCTAGATGATACCCCAAGCCAGTATAGAAAACTTATCGAAGATGAGTTCAAATCCTTAAACTACGGCATCCAAGCCGAGGTTGAGTTCTCCACTGATGGCAAACACGTCCATGATGAGATAGCCAAACTTGACTTCAATGGTATACCATTTGTGTTCGGTAGCAGTTGGGAAAAGGATATCGCCGACCAGTTGGGAGCAAACTATTTGAACGTTTCCTATCCTGTAGTTGCCAAGATTATCATGAGTAGCTATCGTGCGGGTTATGATGGCGGTCTACACCTTATTGAAGATGTCTACACCGAAGCATTACAGAAACTAATACTATAAGCGAGTTCGATATAATTTCATGTGATTGTGCAACGGAATTTTGTAGGGAACGGGCTGTGACCGTTCCTCAGAATCACACGTAGTGTGATTGGTTTTTATTGAAACAAAACATTTGCACATGATTTGCCTTCGGCAAATTTAGGAACGGTCACAGCCCGTTCCCTACATGGGATTTTCAAAATCCCACAGATATGTGATTTCTTTGTAGAGAACGACGCCCACGGCGTTCCGCAATTTTGCAAAGCAAAATTGAATCGTCGAATTCGTGTTATTTTAGAAATATTGGAGGAATTAAATATGAGCGAAAATATAAAGCAGTCTATTGCAGAACTTGTGGGACATACCCCACTCCTAAGATTGAACAACCTCGAAAAACAGTTAAATCTCAAGGCAGAACTAATCGTAAAACTTGAATATTACAATCCAAATCAAAGCATAAAGGATAGAATCGCTTTGAGCATGATTGAAAAGGCTGAACGTGAGGGTCATTTGAAAAAGGGTGATACCGTAATCGAGACCACCAGCGGAAACACAGGAATCGGTATTAGTGCATTGGCGGCTGCAAAGGGATATAAATCACGTATCTATGTACAGGACAACGTCAGCGAAGAGCGTTTCAAGGTTATCAACGCATTCGGTGGTGAGACTATAAAAGTTTTTCAAATTCCAGAAATTCAAAAGGTTGTCGAAGAGACTGGCGGAGATTTCGTCGCTATGATGGCAGCTATCAAGGAGCTAATCAAGGACGAAAAGAACGTATACTTTGTAAATCAACTTGATAATGAGGCAAATCCAAGAATCCATGAAGAGACCACAGGCCCAGAAATTTGGCAGGATACAGACGGCAAAATCGATTACTTTGTAGCGTGTGTTGGTACTGGTGGAACTATTTCAGGAACTGGTAGATATTTAAAGTCACAAGACCCTAACGTTAAGGTCGTAGCGGTTCAACCTACTAAGGATTCCCTATCTACAGAAGACCATCCAGTTGAGGAGATTACAGGAGTTCACCCATTTGAGGGCGTACCTGAACAGTTTATTCCACAAAATTTGGATAGAAACATCTATGATGAGTATGCCGAAGTATCCACACAACAGGCATTTGAAGTCGCTAGAGCAGTCGCTAAAAGTGATGGTATCTTAATAGGAACATCATCAGGAGCTAGTATTTACGAGGGAATACAACTTGCTAAACGTCCAGAAAACGAGGGCAAAAGGATAGTAGTTATCGCACCTGATACCGGTCTTAGATACCTATCTACTCCACTATTTGGATAGTTACATATATTATTGTAGGGACGGCGTTCAGCCGTTCCGCCATATCGAGATGGCGTTAAATTAAGGCAAGAAAGGAGCGATTTCATGGATATAGACACCATATGCATTCACGGAAGTGATGACGTTTCCAACATTACTGGAACTATCACTGTACCGATATATCAAACAGCTACATTTTCTCACATAGATGTTGGGGTTAGTACTGGTTATGACTATTCAAGGGTACAGAATCCCACAAGGGAACATCTAGAAAAGGTCATGACCGAACTTGAACACGGCTATGATACCATAGCATTCTCTTCGGGAATGGCTGGAATTACTGCCGTAATGGAGCTATTTTCTCGTGGAGATAGCATAATCATTTCGGATGACCTTTACGGCGGTACGGTTAGATTGTTCAATACACTCAGCGAAAGCAAAGGCATAGAATTTGTAACCGTCAATACTTCCAACCTTGATGCTATCGTTTCAGCGATAGGTTCTCAAACCAAGGCTATCTACATAGAAAGCCCAACTAACCCTATGATGCAAATCACTGATATAGTAGCAGTCTCAAAAATTGCTAAGCAACACAACCTATTAACTATCGTAGATAATACTTTTCTAACGCCGTACTTTATGAATCCTTTAGACCTCGGTGCAGATATAGTGGTACACAGTGGAACTAAATACCTTTGCGGTCATAATGATACTTTAGCTGGATTCGTTACGTGTGCAACTCAAGAACTTTCAGAAAAGGTTAGATTCTGTATGGTCAACACTGGAGCGTGTCTATCACCATTTGATAGTTGGTTACTAATCCGTGGAATCAAAACCTTAGGCGTTAGACTAGAACGTCAACAGAGCAACGCTCAACAGATTGCCCAATTCTTACAGACTCATAAAAAAGTCACTAAAGTTCTATACGTTGGCTTGAAAACTCATGAGGGATACGACATCCTAAAGGCACAGGCACGAGGTTTTGGTGCTATGATATCTTTTGAAGTGGATTCTAAAGCTACAGCCATCAAGTTGTTGGAGAACATCAAAGTTGCGAGGTTTGCCGAAAGTTTGGGCGGAGTCGAAACGTTAATAACCTATCCTGCGTTACAGACTCATGCCGATGTTCCCGAAGATATCCGAGAAAAAAAGGGTATCAATGACCGTCTTTTGAGGATTTCCGTGGGTATCGAAAGCGTTCAAGACTTAATCAACGATATTTCACAAGCATTGGAGGGAGAATAATTATGTACGATTTTAATGAACATATTAACAGATATAATACTTACTCACTAAAGTATGATTCTGCAACCACAAGGCACAAGTCCAAAGACCTTTTACCGCTTTGGGTCGCAGATATGGATTTCAAAACTATTCCTGAGGTGACCGAGGCTCTCAAAAAGGTAGCTGAACACGGTATCTTTGGGTACTCCGAACCCAATGAAGAATATTTTCAAGCCGTGGCTGATTGGTTTAAACGTCGTCACCATTGGGATGTTGAACCCTCTTGGGTGACTGTCGCACCTAGTGTAATGTTTGCGATATCTACCATAATTCAAGAGTTTAGCAACATCGGGGATGGAATACTAATTCAACAGCCTGTATACTATCCATTTTCGGAAGTGGTACACAATACTAATAGAAACCTTATCGTAAACGAACTAGTATTACAAGATGGCAAGTACTACATGGACTATCAAGACTTTGAACAGAAAATCGTGGAGAATGATGTAAAAATCTTCTTGTTGTGTTCGCCACATAATCCAGTGGGTAGGGTTTGGACTCGTGAGGAACTTCTAAAGGTTGGAGAAATCTGTTTGAAACATAACGTTCTAGTAGTCGCCGATGAGATACATTGTGATTTCACTTTTGGTGAGAATAAACATCTAAACTTTGCGAACTTAGACCCACGTTTTAAAGATTTCACTATTACTTGTACGTCTCCATCAAAAACTTTTAATATGGCTTCGCTTATGGTTTCCAATGTGTTGATATCCGACCAAAGAACAAACAGACGTTTTAGAACTGCTCTATGGAGATATTGGTATGCAAATAGTAGTGTCATGGGTTTGGTGGCGTGTCAAACGGCTTATCAATATGGCGATGCTTGGCTCGATGAACTTAAAGCTTACCTATCCGATAACTTAGACTATCTTAGAAATTTCATAACTACTAGGATTCCACAGGTTAAGTTGATAGAACCTGAAGGCACATATCTAGTGTGGTTAGATTTCCGTGAATTGAAACTATCTACAGATGAACTCGAAAGTTTAATCATAGACAAGGCGAAACTTTGGCTAGATAGTGGACGAATCTTCGGTAAGACAGGGGAAGGTTTCCAGAGGGTGAACATCGCTTGTACTAAGGCGACCTTGATTAAGGCTTTAAATCAGTTAGAAAACGCCGTGAATGGATTAGGTGTCTAGTTATGAGGGTATCTAAAAGAGTACAGTATGGCGTAGCTATTATGGTGTCCATCGGGTTGTATTCCGATGGCGACAACTACGTCAGCTTGTTAGACATATCCACCATGAACAACTTGCCCTTGAAATTCTTAGAAAACATAGTTATCAGTTTGAAGTTGAACAACTTAGTAACCAGTCAACGAGGTTGCAAGAACGGTGGTTATAGATTAGTTAAGAATCCAAAGGACATAAAGTTGACCGAGATTCTAAACTCCTTGGACAACAGCATTCTAAATCACGAAGATGTATATGAAAATAGTATCATCAAGAATGCAGTCGATGAGATAGTTTGGCAACAGATAGACCAATCTATATTGAAGTTTACGGACAGTGTAACCTTAGACGATATCATTCAACAGTTTAAGTTTAGACTAAATGCCTAGTAAACACATCTGTATTGTGTGAATATTATGTTTAAAATCAGGTGTCATAAATACTATTTTTAGATGTTTTTACACAAATATAAAAAAATCTATTGACAAATATGGAATAAAGGTATATACTAATATCATAGTAAAATTATAGAATACCTATAGAAATAGTAGGTATTAAAAATAGTTGACTAAAAACATTAGAGACTGTTTCAAATTGATTTTTCATTAGTTTGGAATGGTCTCTATTTTTTTGCATTATGAAACCAGCAAACAGGGGGATTTAACATGAGTAAGAATTTGACAGATTCACAACCGAAAAACAAGGACGTTCACGAAGTGGTTAGTAGACTCCTCGAAAACATAAAGTATGGCTCAATAACTTTGGTCATCCAAGATGGAAAGATTATTCAGGTAGACAGCCAAGAAAAGATTAGATTGAAATAA
>CAZWRW010000036.1:8074-10309 GCA_964636465.1 uncultured Ruminococcus sp.
TAATCACAAAAACAAGAAAAAATAAGGAAGTGGTAACGTTATGAGTATCAATGTAGCAATTGCCAGTACCGACGGAAAGGTAGTCAACGAACACTTTGGAAGAGCAACAGCTTTTCATATCTTTAAGCTTAATGCAACAGATTTCGAGTTCGTGGAAACTCGCACGGTAGGACGCTGTTGCAATGGCGGTGAACATCATGAAAGTTCCTTTGAACAGGTGGCGGAAGTCCTTCAAGATTGCGTAGCAATTTTCGTTGCGAAGATTGGCAGAGGAGCATCCGACTTTATGGAGAGTAAAGGATTTATAATCTATGAATCTCCATATGCTATCGAAGATGTTCTAAACAAGGTAATACATGACAAACTTTTGGAGGTGTGATAAAAATGGCAATATCCTATGATGAGTTGACATATAAACATCCATGTTTTGCAAAGGGTAAAAAGGGCGAAAATGGCAGAATCCACTTACCTGTGAGTCCTGGTTGTAACATCGAATGCAAGTTCTGTGTTAGGGATATCAACGATGTAGAAGACCGTCCAGCTGTAGCATCTGAAATTCTAAAGCCTAGCGAGGCGGTAGACGTAGTAAGAAAATCTCTTGAACTATGTCCACAGATTACAGTGGTAGGTATCGCAGGGCCTGGTGATACTCTCGCAACACCTTACGCCTTGGAAACTTTTAGATTGGTTAAACAAGAGTTTCCAGACCTAATCAAGTGCATGAGTACTAACGGATTACTTCTCCCTGAAAAGGCAGATGAAATCATTGAGGTAGGAATCGATAGTCTAACGGTTACGGTGAACGCCGTCGACCCTGAGATTGAAGCTCAATTAAATGATGGCATACACTATCATGGTAAGTATTATCAAGGTGTTGAGGGTGCAAAGATACTAATTCAAAATCAACTTGAAGGTATCAAAAAGGTGTCATCAGCGGGAATTACGGTCAAGGTCAATACGGTGTTAGTTCCTGAAATAAACATCGACCATATAGAAACCGTTGCAAAAACGGTCAGTGAGGCTGGAGCTAGTATCTACAACATCATACCGTTGATACCTCAACATAAGTTAGCAGATTGCTCCGCACCTACTTGTCTACAGATTGACGGCTCTAGGCAGAAAGCCGAAAAGTACATAGATGTATTTAGACATTGTCAAAGATGTCGTGCGGATGCTATCGGTGTTCCAGGGGGCAAAGATTTCGGTGACCAAATATACTTGAAGAGAATCTCACACAAAGATACTTTTTCACACGGTTAATATATCGAAAAGCTGAAATGAAATTATATTAAATTAAAATGTATTTATAAGAAAGGAAGTTTTTTCAATGGCTAAAGAGTTAAGACAGATTGCAATATATGGTAAGGGTGGTATCGGAAAATCCACAACCACACAGAATCTAACCGCAGGTTTAGCGGAAGCAGGTAAGAAAGTCATGGTCGTAGGTTGCGACCCTAAGGCGGATTCTACAAGACTACTTCTAGGCGGTTTGGCTCAAAAGACCGTTCTTGATACCCTTAGAGAAGAGGGCGAAGATATCAATCTAGACCTAATCATGAAAGATGGTTACGGCGGTACTAAGTGCGTAGAGAGTGGCGGTCCAGAACCAGGTGTCGGTTGTGCAGGTAGAGGTATCATCACATCCATTGGATATCTAGAAAGACTCGGAGCTTACACTGATGACCTTGACTATGTATTCTATGATGTTCTTGGTGACGTAGTCTGTGGTGGTTTTGCAATGCCAATTCGTGAAGGTAAGGCAAAAGAAATCTATATCGTAGCGAGTGGCGAAATGATGGCTCTATACGCTGCAAATAACATATCAAAAGGTATTGCACGTTATGCTAAGCAAGGCGGTGTACGTTTAGGCGGAATCATCTGTAATAGCCGTAACGTTGACAAGGAAATCGAATTACTACGTGCCTTCGCTGAAGAATTAGGCACACAACTAATACATTTTGTACCTAGAGATAACATCGTACAAAGGGCAGAAATCAACAAGAAGACCGTTATCGAATATGACAGCACTTCTCATCAAGCTGATGAGTATCGTGCATTGGCTAAGGCTATCGAGAATAACACTAAGTTTGTAGTTCCAAAGCCTATGACTCAAGAACGTTTGGAGCAAATCCTAATGGAATACGGTCTCGGTGATGCCGTTGGTGACTACAAAATATAGTTTAATAAAACACCCGCAAAAAAAAGAGTATCCTCTCCATTTTGAGAGGGTACTCT
>CAZWRW010000037.1:0-3038 GCA_964636465.1 uncultured Ruminococcus sp.
AAGTTTATCGGTGAACAGATAGGCTTACTAGAGGCTGACGGTGAAGAAGACAGATACATCTTCGGATTTGAAGAGAGTTATGGTTATCTAGCAGGTGGCTACGTTCGTGATAAGGATGCCGTAGTAGCTTCAATGTTAATCTGTGAGATGGCTTCATTCTACAGAACTAAGGGTATATCTTTACTACAGGCTAGAGAGAATCTATACAACAAGTATGGCGTATACCATCACTCACAGGAGAGTTTCCAATTTGAAGGTATCTCCGGTATGCAGAAGATGGGCGAAATCATGAAGTCTCTAAGGGATAACGTTCCTACAGAGATAGGTGGTCTAAAGGTCGTAACTTTTGAAGACTACAAGGCTAGTACTTCCAAAGATACCGCTACAGGTGAGGTTATCACTCTAACACTACCAAAGTCCGATGTGTTAGTATTCAAGCTAACTGAGGGTGCAAGTGTAGTTATCAGACCATCAGGCACTGAGCCTAAGATTAAGGCTTATTACACCACTATCGCAAATACACAGGATGAGGCTCTAAAACTTAAAGAGACACTATCTGCAAGTTTCAAGGGCATACTAGGTGTTTAATTTGAAATTTGAATTGAAATACTATCTATAGTTTAAAGGAACGTCCACAGGGGCGTTCCTTTTTTTAACTATTCCCAACATAAAAATAAGTTTTAAATAGTTACCAAAATCTACATTTTTCGCACAACTGAAAAGCTATAATGTTATTTAAGAAAATATCGTAAATAATGGGAGAGTGTGCAAAATGAAAACAGGAATCTTAAAGAGTAGTAGTAGCAACGTCAAGGAGAGGTACAAGTACATAGGTACAACCGCCGAAGTCTTAACCATGATGTTAATATCTTATATAGTGGCGAACTCCACGCTTTCGGGAATGCAGTCACCGTTGAATGTGGCTTTGATGGGTTCACTTCCGCCGATATACGCCGTAGCTGTGCTTTCGGGTAGCTTGATAGCCTACTTCACATCCAACAACTTTTTGAACTCCGCTGTGATGATATGTGCTATGTTACTAGTCGCAGGAGTGAGAATATTTATCAATAGATACATCAACAATGTGTACAACGCCTTGATTACTACACTATGTATGCTCGGTGGGGGTCTCGTGATATTCACCGCTACAGAACAGAGTACCACTACTATAGGTATACATATCTGTTTGAGTATCGTAACTGGAGTGGTAC
This sequence comes from uncultured Ruminococcus sp., assembly GCA_964636465.1. Lineage (GTDB taxonomy): Bacteria > Bacillota > Clostridia > Oscillospirales > Ruminococcaceae > UBA5884. The sequence goes on from CAZWRW010000037.1 coordinate 1,212, forward strand.
AGTACTTCTTAACACAACTATTCTATGAGGATGATTACGGATTCCATATCAACACCGATAGCATGGTAGCAATATCAGTGGCGTATGTGTTACTAGTAGCGACTTTCTGTTCAACACAGGTGTGGTATTTTAACGTAGGTATCGTGTTAGGAGTGTTTTCAACATTGTGTTGTGCGAAGTTCTATGGTGTGATAGGCTCAGGAGTTTGTGGAATCCTAACCACTTGTGGAATACTCTTATACAGTTCGGAATTGGGATATGCTACGGTATTCTTTGCGGTTTCAGGATTGGCGTGTGGTCTACTCAATGGACATCATAAACTCATATTAGGAGGTTTTTTCATGAGCATAAACTTCGTGGGATTACTACTCATTGGAGATTTTGAAACCTTTACACTATCCATAGGAGGCGTAGCACTAGGCACTGGAGCATACCTCTTAGTACCCAACAGGCTTTTCAAACTCGATACCCCAGACATGACACTCCCCTATCATGTGAACGTCTCAACCATATTGGACACCATAGAGGCTAGGTTGAAATACTCTGCACAGGCTATTAAAGAAGTTAGAAGTAGCACATCCAGTGTGGCTACCGCTATGGATAAAAAGTTCAAACCCATAAACCTAACCGATGAAGTCTACAATGAGGTTTGTCTAAGGTGTAGAAATCGTGTATACTGTTGGGAAAAGAACACTCTTCAAACTAGAGAGGGTTTCACTACTTTAGCGACTCAAGAAAAGGTAATCGTCACGGAAATGCCCGAAGTTTTCAACTGGTGTTTCAAAAGGGTTGATATCACGGAGAGTTTTAACAAGAATATCAAAAGGCGTGAGATGTTGCTCCAAAACTACAGGAACTCCAAAATCATTAGACAGAACCTCTACTCACAGATGAGCTTGGCTGAAAGTGTCATCAATTCCACTATGGAAAATCTGTTAGTGAAGTATCGTCCAAAATCCCAAATTTCAGAGGATGTCGCCCACTCGCTTAGAGAATCCCACATCTCACATTTGAGCGTTTCCGCATACCTTAATGAACTCTCAAAAACTTTTGTTGAAATCTATACTCAGGAGGAAGTCAAAGAACTTCTAACCTTAGAGGGTGAAATTTCTAAAGTGTGTGAGAAGTCCATGGAGTACCTAAACTGCATCTACATAGATGGTTTCTATAGGACTACATTCTGTGAGAAAAAATCCTACAGTATGGAGCTTTACACCGCTCAAAAAGTTTCTAAAGACTATTCTATCTGTGGAGATACCGCCGACCATTTCACCGACTGCTATGCTAACCAATATGCCACACTCTCCGATGGCATGGGCAGAGGTAACAGTGCATCTATAGATTCTCAACTTACTATTAGACTTTTCAAACGTTTGGCTATCACGGGCATGGACGTGAACACTATAGCAGATACCATCAACCCATTGATTATGACAAAATCCAGTGAGGAAAGTTTCGCTACGTTGGACGTTCTCAAACTGGACGTCTACAGCGGTACGGCTGACATCTATAAAGCTGGAGCTACTTGTACTATCATAAAAAACAAGGGTGATGTGAAGATTATCGAGGGGGTATCGTATCCGTTGGGTATTATGGATACTATCAAACTGTACAACTACAAACTCAACCTAAATATCGGCGATATCGTGGTGATGGTCTCCGATGGCATAGACGATACCATGTATCAATACATCAAGACGGCTTTGACCCTTGGCAACTGTACGGACGTTTCAGTCCTTGCACAGAGCATATGTAACACTGCATATGAAAACTCCAACGGCAAATATGATGACATAACCGTCACGGTGGTTAAGATTGTGTGAACGT
>CAZWRW010000037.1:3138-10137 GCA_964636465.1 uncultured Ruminococcus sp.
TATGGAAAATTTATCGTAAGTGTATTATTATTATACCACATGATAACACTTTTGTCGTAAATATTTAGAATTTTTGGGGATATTTTGCTATAATTTGCGGTTGTGACAGCTAATATTCTAAAAGTTACAACGTGGTGAAAATTATGGACTTTAACTCTAAAATATTTGTTCTTTTTGTGCATAATGTCTAATAACGAGAATGAAAAATAGTCTATTTTTCATAAACTTTGTGGGATTGTTTTTAAAATACTTGATTTATACCACAATATCTGCTAAAATATAAGTATGGACGATTATCAAGACGTTTAGGCTACCAACGGCTTAGATATAGTAAAATTTTCAAGAAAGGAAAAGCTACAAGTATTTTTGTAGTAGTATGGATATATATGAGTAAGCCAAACAATCCAAAAGTAGTTGAAGAGACTACCTTTGAAAGAAAGACCGAATACGATGTGCCTTTATACTTTTTCTATCAAGGCAAGAATTGTGAAGCGTATAAATTTTTTGGGGTTCACAAATATGTAGAGGATGGCATTGAGGGCTATATCTTTAGAGTGTGGGCTCCTAAAGCTAAAGCGGTATCTGTAGTCGGTGCGTTTAACAACTGGAATACTACAGACTGCCCTATGAAGTTGGTCGCCGATGGCATTTGGGAAGTTTTCATTACTAACGTTAAGCAGAATGACATCTACAAGTACTGTGTTACTGGTGCTGACGGCGTGGAAAGACTCAAATCTGACCCATATGGCACACACTTTGAAGTACGCCCTAACAACGCTACTAAAATCTATGAGAGTTCTTACAACTGGAACGACAGCTCTTGGTTAAACTTTAAGAGAAACAAAGTTATCTATAAAAGTCCTATGAACGTTTACGAAGTACACTTAGGCTCTTGGCAACATCACGAAGAAGACCAATTCCCTAACTATTCAACATTCGCAGACGATATCATACCTTACCTTAAAAAGATGTCCTATACTCATGTAGAGTTTATGCCTCTCACTGAGTACCCTTTTGACGCATCTTGGGGATATCAAGTTACTGGTTACTTCGCACCTACCTCCAGATATGGCACTCCTGACGACTTTAAGTCTATGGTGGACAAGTTCCATGAGGCTGGTATCGGTGTAATCTTAGACTGGGTACCTGCACACTTCCCTAAAGATGGTTACGGTCTGTACGAGTTCGACGGCTCATGCTGTTACGAGTACACCGAACCTAAAAAACGTGAACACGCATCATGGGGTACTAGAGTGTTCGACTACGGTAAGGCAGAAGTTCGTTCTTTCTTAATATCCAGTGCTTGTTACTGGATTGAAGAGTTCCATGTGGATGGTCTACGTGTGGATGCGGTAGCCTCTATGCTATACCTAGACTACGACAGACGTGACGGCGAATGGATGCCTAACGTCTATGGAGGTAAAGAAAATCTAGAGGCGGTAGAGTTCTTGAAAACCTTAAATGAAACGGTATTCTCAAGAAATCCTGACGTCTTAATGATTGCTGAAGAATCTACTGCTTGGCCTTACGTTACTAAACCTACCGATATGGGTGGCTTAGGTTTCAATTTCAAGTGGAACATGGGTTGGATGAACGATATGTTATCTTATATGTCTTTAGACCCTATCTACAGAGCGTTCAACCATGATAAGATTACTTTCTCATTCTTCTACTGTTTCTCCGAAAACTATGTGTTACCTATCTCTCATGATGAGGTCGTATATGGTAAGGGTTCTATGTACACCAAGATGAGTAGTCCATATGTCGAAGATAAGATGGCATCTTACAGAGCGTTCTTGTGTTACATGATGGCTCATCCAGGTAAGAAGTTACTCTTCATGGGTCAGGAGTTCGCTCAACAGAACGAATGGAACTTCCAAACCGGTCTTGACTGGCACTTAGTAGAGGAAAATCAAGCGAATAAGACTATGTTAAAATTCTCTGAAAAGTTGAACAAGTTCTATCTTGAAAACTCCCCTCTTTGGGCTAATGACGACTCTTGGGAGGGATTCTCTTGGATAGCTAATGACGACTATCAACAGAGTATCATAGCATTTAGGCGTTTGGATGATGACGGTAATGAAATCATTGCGGTATGTAACTTTGTGCCTGTAGCTCGTGAAAATTACAAGATAGGCGTACCTTACAAGGGTAAGTACAAACTAGTCTTCAATACAGATGACAAGGAGTTCGGTGGTAGTGGAATCGCTGAGAAGAACTACAAGTCCATCGATGATGAACCTATGCACGGTTTTGACCAGTCCATCTCGTTGAACTTAGCACCACTATCAGTGATGTATCTAAAACACGTACCTACCAAAACTACTAAGAAGAGCAGTACTTCAAAGAGTAAAGCCAGTGGCAAATCCGCTAAGAAATCCGAAGTGGTAGCCGACAGTAAAAAGGCTTAGCTCTCGTTCGATAATAATATATTGCGGAACGCTGTGCATGAAATCAAATTTTGTAATGACATCGTTCCGTATAAAAAGAATCGAACTGTTTAAATTGATTTGTTTATCAAAAGTGCGTACCACGTACTTTGATGTGAATAATAACTCACTATTTTACGAAAGGAGAATGCCGTTAATCTGCTATGATTAGCAGGTAGGACGGCTAATTGGAAAAAATGTATATCAAAAAAGAATGCGTTGCAATGCTACTCGCAGGTGGACAAGGTAGCAGATTGTATGCCCTCACTCAAGATATGGCTAAACCGGCTGTACCTTATGGTGGTAAGTACAGAATCATAGACTTCCCACTATCAAACTGCACTAACTCTGGTATCGATACAGTGGGCGTACTCACACAATACCAACCTCTAGTGCTAAACGACTACATAGGCAACGGTCAACCTTGGGACTTGGACAGAACTAGAGGCGGTGTACACGTACTCCCACCTTACGAAACTTTCAACGGTAAGGCTTGGTTTGAGGGTACTGCTAATGCTATCTATCAAAACATTAACTTCATAGAAAGGTATGACCCTGAATACGTAGTAGTATTAGGTGGCGACCACATCTACAAGATGGACTACTCAAAGATGTTAGAGTTCCACAAGGAGAACAATGCTGACTGTACTATCGCTGTACTTGACGTTTCTCTTGAAGAGGCTACTCGTTTCGGTATAATGATTTGCGACAAGGACGACCCTAACAAGATTATAGACTTCGAAGAGAAACCAGCACATCCACGTTCAACGTTGGCATCCATGGGTATATACGTGTTCACTTGGGAAAAGTTAAGGAAGTACCTAATCCAAAACGAACAGGAAGCTAACGCTAAACGTGAAGCCGGTGAGAGTTGGTCTAAGGACTTCGGTAAGGATATCATCCCAATGATGAGAGAAGACGGTCAACGTCTATACGCTTACAGATTTGAGGGTTACTGGAAGGACGTAGGTACTCTAGATTCTCTTTGGGATGCTAATATGGATATTATCGACCCTAACGTACCTCTTGATTTGTATGACGATAGTTGGAAAATCTATTCTAGAAACTCTGCTATGCCACCACAATATCAAGGCGAAAACGCAAAGGTTGAAAACTCCGTAATAGCTGAAGGTAGTGACATAGACGGTGCAGTTGATTTCTCTGTAATATTCTCAGGGGTAACCGTTGAGACTGGTGCTACTGTAAACTATAGTATCGTAATGCCGGGTACAGTTATCAAGAGTGGTGCAGTCGTTGAGTATGCTATCGTAGGTGAAAACTCCGTAGTAGAGAGTAACGCTCACGTAGGTAACAAGCCTGAAAACGTCGCTAATAGAGACGACTGGGGAATCGCTGTAATAGGTCATAACCAAACCATTGCTGAGGGTCAAGTGGTTGCACCTAAAGAGATGGTTCCAGATATCAGAAAGAAGTAATTAAGGGGGATATTTTCCAATGGCATCAAATAATAATATTTTAGGTCTAATTTTTGCTAATATGCACGATGACACCATCGAGGAGCTTACTAAGACCAGAACTACAGGCTCCGTAATGTTTGGTGGTAGGTATAGGTTGATAGACTTCCCACTTTCAAACATGGTCAACTCAGGTATCAATGAGGTTGGCGTTATCACTAAGAGAAACTACCAATCACTTATGGACCATCTTGGCTCCGCTAAGGAATGGGACTTATCCGGTAAGAATGGCGGATTAAAACTATTCCCACCTTACGGCAGAACTGAGAGTGTTCTATATACTGGTAGGTTAGAGGCTCTAAAGGGCATAGTAGGTTACATAGAGAACTCCAGTGCAGACTACGTTGTCATGACAGATTGCGACGTACCTATGACTATAGACTACAAGCCTATCGTTAAGGCTCACATTGAAAAGAATGCCGACGTTACAGCAGTATACACTAAGGCAGAACTCTATAAGACTGGCACTATCTTCACTATGAATGAGGACGGCAAAGTCGTTGACGTTATGATAAATCCTGAAGTTTCCGGTGAATGTAACGTCAGCCTAAACACTTTCGTATTGAAGAAGTCTTTCCTAGTAAGGATTATCAAGGAAGCATCCAGCCGTGGACTAGTAAGCTTTGAGAGAAGTGTACTTCAAGACGGTAAGGATTTAATGAACATCTACGGCTATGAGTTCGATGGCTATTGCAGTAAGATTAACGACATCGATAGCTACTACAAGGCTAACATGGACTTGCTCAAGAGAGAGAACAGAACAGCTCTATTTACTACTACTAAGCCTATCTATACTAAGATTAAGGACAGTTGTCCAACTAAGTTTGGTCTAGATAGTAAGGTTAAGAACTCCTTAATCGCTGACGGTTGTATCATAGAGGGTACTGTTGAGAACTCAGTGCTATTCAGGGGCGTAAAGATTGGTAAGAATACTGTAGTTAAGGATAGCATCATCATGCAAGATACTGTTATCGGTAATGACTGCGACTTGTCTTGTATCATCGTTGACAAGGACGTAACCATTAGCGACGATAAGATTCTTTCAGCATCCAAGACTAGACCTTTCTTCATCGCTAAGAAGACTAACATATAGTTTAATTTTAATAACGCTAATTCGATATGTTGCGGAACGGTGTGGGTATCGTTCCGCCATGCGATAGCATGAAACTATATTGAATTTGCGTCTTTACGTGTAAAAGATAGTATATCTGTAGGGAACGCCTACTGGACATCCCGCCCAAAAAAAGTAAGGGATTTATTTAGATTTGTTATTTTAAAATATGCGGAATGTTCAGTAGGGATTCTCTACAGGTATATATAATATATTAACGTGAGTTCGACAATCTACACAAGATTGTCAAGTCTCACAGATATGTGATTTTTTTGTACGGAACGATGCCCACATCGTTCCGCCATGTGATAGCATGGGGGTTTGTTGAATGCACGTTAAATTATCGAATTTGGTTATGTTAAGCTAACGTTAGTTAAAAACTTTACTGCTTTAACGTGTTAAATTTTAGAAAGTTAGGTGACAGGTTTTATGAACATTTTATTTGCTGTAAGCGAAGCTCTTCCATATATTAAGTCTGGAGGTTTAGGTGACGTTGCTGGTTCACTACCAGTGGCTATCAACAAGAAAGGTCACGACTGTAGGGTAGTCATACCTTTGTACAAGGATATCTCTGCGAAAGATAGGGCTAACATGACCTACATCACCAACATAACCGTGGACGTCGCATGGCGTAAACAGTACTGTGGTATCTTCACATCCACTGTGAACGGCGTGACTTACTACTTCCTAGACAACGAGTACTATTTCGGACGTAACGGACTATACGGCTTCTACGACGACTGCGAACGCTTTACGTTCTTCTCTAGAGCTATATTGGAAATGTTACGCTATATAGACTTTAAACCAGACGTAATCAACTCCAACGACTGGCAGACTGCATTAGTACCGGTATACTATCAAGTGTTCTATAAGTACCAACAAGGCTTTGAAAAGATTAGAAACACCTTTACAATCCATAACATACAGTATCAAGGCAAGTACGGCACTGAGGTCGTCAACGAACTTATGGGATTACCTCTATACCATTCCGACATACTTATGTACGACGGTTGCGTAAACATGATGAAAGGTGCTATCGAAACGGCTGACAAGATTACTACAGTAAGTCCTAGCTACGCTTGGGAAATTCTTGACCCATGGTATTCTCACGGATTGGATAGGATACTAGTCAACAAACAGTACAAGTTGGCTGGTTTCTTGAACGGAATAGACACCATCGGATATAACCCTGAAACTGATAGTATCATATCGGCGAACTTTTCCGCTAAAGATATATACGGTAAGAAACTTTGTAAAGAGAGTATCTTACAAGAGTTAGGTCTCCAAGAGGGTGACGAGCCTGTAATTGCAATCATTACGAGGTTGGTATCACATAAGGGTTTGGATTTGGTTAAGTGTGTCTTTGAGGATATCTTAAAGTTAGGTTGTAAGTTTATCATCCTAGGCACTGGCGAACAGGAGTATGAAGAGTTCTTCGTTGAGATGCAAAGAAAACATCCTGACACCGTATCTACGAACATAACGTTCGACCAAGGTTTAGCTAGAAAAATCTATGCAGGTGCGGATATGTTCCTAATGCCTTCACAGAGTGAGCCTTGCGGACTCGCTCAAATGATATGTATGCGTTATGGCACTATCCCAATAGTACGTGAGACTGGCGGTCTTAGAGATACTGTCGTCGATTGCGGAGACGAGAACGGCAACGGCTTTACGTTCAAGTCTTACAACGCTCATGATATGTTAGCATCATGTGAACGTGCGGTCAACTTATACAAGGATTCTAAGAACTGGAACGCTCTAGTATCTCACGACATGGAACAAGATTTCTCTTGGGACAACGCTTGTGAACACTATATCGGGTTATACAAAGAGATAGTATCTTGGAATAGCTAAACTATTTAAAGTAAAGATTCAATTTTACATTGCAAAATTACGGAACGGTGAATACATCGTTCCGCAATGTTTATATTTAACGTCAATTCGATATAATCCCATGCTGACGCATGGCGGAACGCCGTGGGCG
>CAZWRW010000038.1:0-9728 GCA_964636465.1 uncultured Ruminococcus sp.
TCATATCCTTTTCAAGTTCGTTGAATACTCCGCTCATCTGTAGAAAAGCTTTAGTCATGGGGTCTATGGTGGATTTTCGGCAATCTATGGTTATTGAATCTTTAACGATAAGCCTTAGCTTCTTATTCTGGATGGTTTCTATCAAGCTGCAGAGTTGTTTCATGCTCCTAGTAAGCCTTGATACCTCCGTAACGCATAGAGTATCCCCCTCACTAATGACGTTCAATAGCTTGTTGAGTTCCACCTTGTTATCACTAGCCCCTGATATGTATTCTTTATATATGGTGGTGTCGGTCGCTCCTAGCTTTTTAAGTTCCCTTACTTGGCGATTAACGTCTTGTTTGGTTTCGTTGGTGGAACACCTACAGTACCCGTAGATAGTTCCAGTATCTTTATTATTCATGGCTTTTCCTCCTAATGGTTATTATTGCACTAAGGCTTTTGGTTTTAACGTGTTACGTAACACAACACATTGTGTTACACTATGTGTTACATATATTCAGAAGTTATTTTCAAGCTATCAACTTGCAATGTAACATTAAACCTGTAAAGTATATTCTATAAAGTTTGGCTAGTATATATGCTAACAGATGTACATATATACGTTGCTTTTAAGTCTTAAGTTTGAGTGTTTTTTAGATGTAAATTTTGAGAGGTGGTTTTCGTTACACACATACAAAGAGAAGATTTCACTTACTTTGCTATTCTACCCAGTGAACAAAAAAAGCTAGACCTTAGGTCTAGCTTTTTCCAAAAATCAGTTTAGTATCTTGCGAATCTGTTCGTCAGTAAGACCTGCACTTTTCATCTTCGCTAACATTTCAGTCTTGACTTCTTCTATAGCTTCTTTTTTAGCGATTTTGATAGCGGAACGTTCATTCATGAGGGTTTCCTCTCTCTTTTGAACGTCTCTAAGGAACTTCTCATCGGCGGACATCTGTCGCACTACTGTAATTGCCTTGCCAATGATAGTTGGATTGATAGTAGTTTTTTCTAACATATCTAAGCCCTCCTCGTTAGTAACGTTAAGGAAGTTAAACCATTCTTGAAGTCTATCACTTGACTTATAGGTGCTACCCTTTGGGAGTTCCAAGAACTCAATGCGAAGCTTATCGGTTAGCTTTTCGTGACGAGTAGTTTCGTACACCATAAAACTTGAATGGCTCTCAGCACAGTCAAACAACTTAAAATCCACGATATTTATGGTTATTGTGTTTTTTAGTTCGATGTAGTCCTCGCCCTTTTTTAGTTGATTAGAGTAAACTTTAGACCAGTAGAAGAGTGTTCTTTCCTTGTAATCATGATAGTTATTAACTTGTATTTCGATGTTAATTAGCTCCTCATTGATTTTTAGCAGTAGGTCTAACCTACAGAACTTCTTCTCAATGCTCTCTGGTATAACTTCATTGTCTATAATTTCAACGTTGGTTATGCTGTTTACTGGGACATCTAGCACCGATGAGATAAAGTCTATTAGTAAGTCGGTGTTATTTTCGTCCCCGAAGATTTTTTTAAAGACTAGGTCAAGCTTAGGTTTTGCAATATCTTTGCCCATGCGACACACTCCTTTCATAACTTAATTATAACATATTGTCAAGTTTTTTTCAAGAGAAAAGAGTTACTTAAAGTGGTGTATCGGCACTTTTTGAGTTTATTCTATTAGTTAATTCCTCGTTGGTTGCTTTCAAGCTATCCACTTGCATGGTCAACACGTTGTTTTTAGTGGTCAATTCTGCGACTTTTTGAACAAGTGTGTTGTTCTGTTGCAGAATATGTTCAATCTTTTCCTGTGATTTAGAACGCTCTTCAAGTACGGCACTTTGTGTATTAATTTTTGCACGTTCTTCAGCTAGTTTAGACTGTTCAAGTGCTTGTTCTTCTTGTTTGACTAACTTATCTTCCAAAGATGATATCTTAGTTTCAGCGGTGTTGAACTTTTCTTGTAGTTCTCCAAAGTTAGCTAGTGCGGACTTTGCACTGTCAATCTGTTCGGTTGCGGTAGCCAACTGTTTGTTTAAGCTGTCAATAATGACTTGTTTATCAATTATAGTGGTTTCTAAGGTGTCTATTCTGTTGCTTGCAATGGATAGCTTTTCGTTGATGGTCGCCAATGCTTCAGCGTTAGCGGTAGACTGTTCCTCTAAAGTTGCCTTTAGAGTGTTGGCAGTATCCTCGGCAGTCTTTGCGGATAGTTTGGCGATATCCACACGTTGTTGTAGGTCAATGATTTGCTTGTCCTTGCTTTCAAGTTGTTGCTGAAACTCTCCTCTTATGCGGTGTTCTGCGTTTTGGTTGAGTTCTAGTATGTGCAAGTAGCCTTTCTGTATGCTGTTTAGGTGGCTGTCAAAGTCCTCGATGTCTGTCTTAACATCGGTAAGTACAGCCTTAGACTGCTGTATCTCATAAGCATTTATAAGGCTTTCTAGTGCCATTCCTTGGTTGTCAAACTCTTCAGCGATGGTTTTAAAACGTTCTAGTGTTTTCTCGTCTGCACGAATACTTCTAGCTTTGTTTTCCATAGTATAGTCCTCCTTAATTTATAACGTGTTACGTCACACAACACAGCGTGTTACACTATGTGTTACATATATTATAGCACTAAATGGTTGAAATGTCAAGGTTTTATCCTAAAAAATGGTTGCATTAAATAATATTACCCCCTAAGACCATCCTAGGGGGCTGTTTCTTAAACTTTAATTTTACAACACTTGTTATAGAACGCTATTCCGTACTTTAGAACGTTCTTATACTCTTTAAAGTCGGTATCATACTGCTTAGACTCTATCTGTTGGAGGGCGATGTCGCACTCTTTTTCTAGTTGGCTTTGAGTTTCTGCAACTTTTAGTTCTAAAATTATCACATTTTGGTATTGATAGTCTTTCAAAACTATGTCATATCGACCATTTCCACTCTCTCTGTTAGACTTTACCTCGTAGTTATCGAAGTTGGAGAGCAATCCTAGCAGTAAACCATGATAGAATCCCTCTTTTTCTTTAACGTCATGGTAGCTAATGGTTTTAATTAGCCATGCGTTCAAATCTTTTTCAAAGATAGCTACATTCTTTTGTAAGATTGCATTAAATATGCGAGTATTATCGCTTTTGCGTAGAATTTCGTCAGTCCACTTGTGGATTTCGTCATTGAAGATGGTTAATACCTTCACGTTAGGAATTGCGTAGTTTCCCGATAGGCTAAAAGTTTGAGGGTTTCTGTTAGAACTTAGAAGTTTCAAGTATCCAGTGTGTAGGAGAAAACTCCAAATAGTGGGCTTGTTGGTTTCCATCTCTGGATAGGTCATGTTATCGTAAAGGGGCTTGGTTATGCTTTCTCGATTAATAAGTCTTTCAATATCGTTTTTAATCTCCCTATTGCTGTTCAAAATCAGTTTATGGATGATACTGTTAGAACTTGAGTTACTCCAGTATGACACTGGCTCTAAAGTGGCATCGTTTAAGAGGTTGGAAACGTAGTTTAAAACGCTCCATGGGTTGTAGATGTCATTACCCCCATAAGAATAGCCATCATACCAATATTTAATGGTGTCAAACTTTTCCTCAAGATTATAATACTCAAGAAGTTTTTTAACCTCCGATTGAGTGAATCCATAATAACTTGAATACCCCTTATCGACTACAGAGTACACAACTAGGTTGTTCATGCCTGTAAAGATACTCTCTTTGGATATTCTTAGACAACCAGTCAAAACCGCCATATGCAATGACGAGTTTCCCTTAACGGCACTCTCAAAGAGCAGTCTAATGAAGTTAATCATCTGTTCGTAAAACCCGTAGAAGTAAGCGTTATCAAGGGGGACGTCATACTCATCTATTAATATGATAACCTTTTGATTGTACGCCTTTTCAAGGCATTCACTTAAGAACAGAAGTGAATCAAACAAGTCGCTTCTATCGAGCATACCCTCAACGTAGAGATTCCATTGTTTCTGTTCCCTAATAGTTAGTTGACTTAAATTAATGCGTTGTTGATGATATTCAAATATCTTAGACATAAGTCTAGAAAATACTTTAAGACTATCTTCAAAGTTATTAGCTTTCATCTTGCTTAGGCTAATCGAAATCACTGGGTACTTGCCTTGATACTGCATATACCTTTCACTCTTGGACACTTCTAACCCATCAAAAAGGTAGCTGTTATCCTCATCAGGCTTTTCGAAAAAGTATCTTAGCATACTCATATTTAAGGAATTTCCAAAGCGTCTAGGACGAGTTATCAAGGTAGCCTTGTTCCTATTGTCTATTAAATCGCATATTAAACCGCTCTTATCTACATAGTATATGTTGTTAGTCATTAACTCTTTAAAGTCGTCCATTCCAACAGATACTGCCTTTTTTTTCATAATAAAACCTCCTTATACGTTCTAACTAAGATAATTATACCATACTCAATGAGGTTTAGCAATCGTATTTAGGCAAAAAAAAGGCTCACACTTTTAACAGTGTGAACCTCTGTAGAAGCTTTTAACATTAGAAAGCTACATTATCGTTAGTGCTCAACAACGCATTTAAGATTTCGTCGAAACGGTTATATCTGCATTCTGGAAGATTGATGTACAAGTCAAAATAGTACGCTATCTCCCAGTAAGGATTATAATCGGAGTTGACTATGTCAGCCTCTAAATAATGGTATAGATAACTGATATCCTCAAAGAGCTTTCCATAAAGTGCTCTACGTAAGCGTACGTCTTCTTGGGATATCTTAGTCATATTACTTTTTAACGATGCTCTCTCATTATAAGGCATATATTTACATAGTAGTAAAAGTTCATCATACAAACTTTCTAAAATCTGTAGGTTAGGATATGTATACTTTAACGCATTAAATTCTTCCACACCTCGACCACTTAATACACGATTTTATCAGAAATTACCAAGTATAGTACTGATTGAACTTTTAGTGTACTTAATGCATTTCTAATGATTTCGCATGGCTCTTCGGTGGTATTAGCTAGTTTTACCAACAATAAACGTTCACGGCCCATATAGTCTAGTCCAACAATAGTGTATAGAGGTTTTAAAACTCTATCTAATGAAACATCTCTAACATCACAAAATATAGCGGGGTACTGCTTAACAGAAAAAGCACTTTCATTAATAAGCTGTGCTTCTTTCCTTAGTGTATCAGATTTCAATTGAATATCAAATCCAGTACCCTTAGGATAACTCTTAGAATAATGCTCTTTAATGCGTTCTTTTAAAGGCTTATTCTTCATAATATCTCTCCTTTATATAAATTTTTTTAGGGATATATTTTTTCCCTAACTAATATATATACAGGTCATTGTTATTTTTACAAGTCAATACTATAGTTTTTCACAGTCTTACTAACAAAATTTCAATCACATTACCCCATCGTAGCCTTGTAACTATCTCTACAGTTACTGCATTTGCTATCCCTTATAGAGTTTAAAATAGTCAGTTCATCCATGTAGATGTTAGCCACCTTAGAGCAACCAAAGACCTCTCCCATACTGATACCCCCATCATAGCGGATAACTGGTATACATGGGTTACGGGACATCTTTAGGAGTACACTTAGCTTAGTAGCTAACGCTCCTTCCGTATACTGAGAGTTCTTATTAAAAGACATTCTCCATGTAAAACACGTAGGTACTAGAAACTTTTGCAACATCGACTTATCTAGTTTTAAGGCTCGTCCTTGTGGATAGATATTATCAATACGTTGTACTAACACAATATTCTCATGGTTAAATACTGGTAGAGATAAGTCTACAGCTTTAGGATAGAACTGTGGGTCATGAGTAATCTTTAAATACAACTGCTTAGGATAAGCTTCTAATAACTCCAATATCCACGCAGATACGTTACTATCTTGCATATAGTAGCCGTTAGATACTACTAGTACTTTGCCTATCTCTTGCCTTTGGATGCGTTAAAGAGCGTACTCTAAGAACTCCTTAAACTTAGGATGTTCCATACATTCGCCACCAGATAGTACTATAGCACACGCTGGTTGATACTTTAGTGCAAACTCAACACTATCTTTAAAAGTCTGAAAGTCCATGTGTCTATCACGCTTTACGGCATTAGACATACAATGAGTACAACCCATGGAACAGCTTTCGGTTATCGATATTAACATAATAATATAAACCTCCTATGTAGTTACTTCCCCCAGCACCTTTCTAATCTGACGTTGGAGAACTAAGTTCAAGATGTGTAATCTATCTTCGTTGAAACCCTCGACATTCTGTAATTGAAAGTTTTTTAGATTTCTTAGTCTTGACCTTAGGGTATCGTTAAGACATCTCTTTGCTTTAGCAATAAAGTCACCATCAAAACCGCTCTTGACCTTATCGGCATTACGAAGCATCACGTTCTGTAACTCTAGACTACAGTCTAATACGTTAGTAAAATTATCACTAAAAAATGCCATGCCATTATCTAAAATAGGTGCCATGTCGATGATTTCACCGGTCTTATTATCCATTAAGTACCCCCCCAATTCTTGCAATCCCTATCTACGTTAACAGTTATAGCATCTAATACTATCATCTCACAGTACTTATCAAAGTAAGGCGTACTCTGCATATAACTAAAGACTTCATCAAAGTTCCTATGCCTATACGGAAACGTCTGCTCGTGAGTCTTAAACCCTACAGTTTGGCTAGTAAATAACTCACACTTAGAATAGTATACCCCGTCTAATACTACTAAGTCATAGTCAATAAAAGACTCTAACTCTATGGCATGAACTACTTGTGAAGCTAAGACCTCACTAAAAGGCTCTAGTCCTTTAATCTGTAAGCAGTCACCCTTATATAAATAGGTATGACCATCATCTCTACTCCAAAACTTCCGATAGAATCCTCTAGTACTGAACTCGGGCGATAGTATCCTACTATCGTTAATAGCAAAATCTTTAGGTAGTTCCTTTACACTAAACAATGTAGCTATGGCTGTATTAAAGTCATTAGTATAGAGATTTACGTCTTTCCACTCTGCTGTATCTTCACTAGTCTTTACCCATAAGGCATCATTTAGGCTTAAACCATAAGTCTTTAAGAGGTACTCTGCAGGTGTAGAAATATGGCAATACTCTCCCATACGAAACATATAGTCCCGTGAAAAGTCGGGAAACCTATCCCTTAACCACATAGATAAGTCTTTTCTTAAAAGATTCTGTACTAAGTCTATACTAGCTATATAACGTACATTCTGCAATGATGGTTCTTCTTTAAACGTTTCTCCACTTAGTTCAAACTCTACTAACTCAATATCGTAATTCATCAACTTAAAAATCATATTGTTACTTCCCCCAGCACCTTTCTAATCTGACGTTGGAGAACTAAGTTCAAGATGTGTAATCTATCTTCGTTGAAACCCTCGACATTCTGTAATTGAAAGTTTTTTAGATTTCTTAGTCTTGACCTTAGGGTATCGTTAAGACATCTCTTTGCTTTAGCAATAAAGTCACCATCAAAACCGCTCTTGACCTTATCGGCAGTACGAAGCATCACGTTCTGTAACTCTAGACTACTCTTTGATGTTATACTGCTTTTCGAAATTATAGTGATTTTAAAATATTTACAGGGAAAATAAAAAATAAAATAGCGATAATTCTCGAAAATTTCGGAGATTTTATTGACAACGCACTCCCTATTAGACTATAATATCTAAAAAGGAGTGATTTTTTTATGTTAGTAATGTTTAAGGTTAGAAACTATATGTCATTCAAGGATACTGCTATTCTTGATATGAGAGCGACCTCTTATGTGCAACATCCAACGCACTGCGTAACTATTAACGATACTAAACTGTTAAAGACTATCGCAATATATGGTGCAAATGCCTCTGGGAAGTCAAACTTTATATCGGCGATGTACACTTTTCAACAGATTATCCTATCGCAGATACTAAAAAGCAAGGATAATACTATCAAAAGTGAAACCAAGTTAGAACCTTTTATGCTCTGTGATACCATTGATAACGTATCTGAGTTTGAAATGATTTTCATATCCAATGGTGAGCTATTAGACTATGGTTTTGAAATCTCTGTAGATGGCGAGATTATCAACGAATGGTACTATATCAACGATAAGAAAGTGTTTGAACGTTCCAATACGCAAATAGACTTCGGCAACAGATACAAAGAGTATATCAAAGATTATAAGAAAGTTCCCTCAGATAGGCTATATATCGCCGTGTTGGAGTATTTCTTGGAAGACAACGCTAAAAAGATAATACTATCCAACTTTGTGGATTACTTCTATAATCAATATAATGTGTTTTCGGAAATAATCTTTGAATCCACCATTAAAAAGTTCACCAGTTCGGTGCTTATCAATGAACGACTACTCACCGACACAGACTATAAAAATCGTGTGGAGAAGTATCTTCAAAAGATAGACGTTGCTATTAAAAAGCTAGATATCCAAAAAGAAAGTGTTATCAACGATAACGGCAAAGAGGTACAACGTTTAGTGGTTAAGACCATCCATAACGTTTATGACGCAAATAATAATATCATAGGTGAAAAAAGTTTCAATATCCAACAAGAATCCACTGGTACACTTAGATTTATCGCCTATATACAGAACATCATTAACATGGTGGACGATGGCGGAGTGTTCATAATCGACGAATTAACAGCGCGATTACATCCTCTATTAACTAAACTCATTGTGGATATTATCCAATCTTCGAACAATACTAAGGCTCAATTCATATTTACAACGCACGATATTTCTATACTAAATAAGTCACAGTTTCGCCGTGATGAAATAGCTTTCGTTGAAAAGAACAATCAAGAAGAGTCCAGTTTGTTTACACTTTCGGATTTAAAGGTTCGTGAAGATGCCTCTTTTAACAAAGACTATCTTCAAGGCAAGTATGGAGCTATCCAAGTTATCAACTACGATGCTATATTTGGTGGTGGCAACTATGAGTAGAATAATCTTACCACCAAGAGCCGTAGCTAATAAAGAATTAAACATTGGTCGTTTGATAATCTTCTGTGAAGGTAGCACTGAGGAGAACTATCTAAAATACTTTTCTAACATTATCAATCAGAGCAAGTACAATGATGTTGTGGTAGAAATCAACACAGCTGACGGCAATGCCATGACCGTTCTAAACTATGCTAACGATTTTCTAAGTAAAGAGGTTAATCAAAGAAAGTACAGCAACTATGAAAAGTATCTTGTATTCGATTGTGATGACCCTCCAAACGTCCAAGAAGTGATATCTATGGCTTTAAGTAGCGAAAATGAGTATAACCTTTTGATTTCTAATCCATTGTTTGAAATATGGTTACTGATGCACTTTGAAGAAGTATCCTCTACACTTGGTAAGAGAACTATCTATAAAAAGATGGAAGACCATCTAAAACTAGACGACAAGACTTACGCCAAACACAAAAATGATAGCGGAATCATTAGACAAATAATCTCCACTGAAAGTGTGCAATCGGCAATAGACAACGCTAAAACTCTTGAAATATTTTACAATTCTCAAAACAAAACCTTTAGAACCAACCTTGATGAGTTAAATCCATACACTAATCTACACACTTTAGTAGAACAGTTTTTAGTAGCTGTATCAAAACGCTGGTGAGTGATGTGAGTTCTATACATTGAAGAAGAACCTTGAAAAAAGTTGAATATATAATTACCCTGTTGGGAGAGCAACCTTGTCCCTTTAATGGCAAGTAGCTCAGGGTTAGCACCTTGGATGTTGCGTTCAACTAGC
>CAZWRW010000039.1:0-9558 GCA_964636465.1 uncultured Ruminococcus sp.
TGTGACATTGTCACAAACTATTTGTTGCAAGTGCAAAAAAATCGGAACGCTGTTGAAACGTCCCGAAAGATTTTTTAATTTTTAAATTCATGATAGCACATCAATCTTGGTTTTTGAGATTCTTTTCATAAATATTGATGCAATTATAGCGGATACAAACTCACCTATAGGGAAAGTAATCCACACTAACCAAGCGTTATCAAGTGATGGGTTCACCATACGGGAAAGAGCATATGCTACTGGTAGTATGAATAATAACTGTCTGCATACGGAAACTATCAAGGATGGCATACCGCTATCCAACGCTTGAAACACGCCCTGCAATGCGATATTAAATCCTGCAAATACAAAGCTTATCGAAATGATTCTCATTGCACTGATACATAGGCTCTGTGTAGTGCCTGAAAGTCCAAACACTGATGAAAATGGCGTTGCAAAGAGTTCCAAAAGAATCAAGCCAAAAACCATTATGATAAGCGTGTATAGAACTCCATACTTTATGCCATCCTTTACACGAGACTTATTTCTCATGCCATGGTTAAACGAAACTATAGGTGTAATAGCGTCTCTCAACCCGAACGATGCAAATAGTATAAACTGTTGTATCTTGTAGTATAGACCATAAGCAGTTACCATGCTTTCGCTCACGCTTACTAGTATGATGTTTAAACCATAGGTCATTACTGACATTAAAGCTTGTGAAACTATTGCAGGAAATCCAATCGCATAGATACCCTTGATAATTCCTAAGGATGGTTTGAAGTATCTAATACCTTTAGGAACGTCCTTGTTTACTTTTATGTGGAACACTAATCCTACTACTAATGAGGCTATCTGTCCGATGACGGTAGCCCAACCAGCACCTTTAACGCCCATTTCAGGAAAACCGAGCTTTCCATAGATGAGTATAGGGTCTAAAACTATGTTGATTACTGCACCAGTAATCTGTGCTATAGTTGAGTACAACGACAACCCAGTCGATTGCAACAGTTTTTCAAATATTGCGAAAAATACCAATCCAAAGGATACTATACAACATATGTGCAAATAGTCTATAGCCATCTCTTTAATTTGAGGATTTTTCGTCTGTGTGGAGACGTAAAAATCTACACCAAAGATTCCAAACAACACACACAAGATGTATATTATCAAAGCCAAGACTATGCCGTTTCCTGCAACTTTTCCGACCTTTTCTCTATCGCCTTGACCTAAACTTTTTGATAACAAGGCGTTAGCTCCTACACCTGTACCGATACTCAAAGCCACCATGAACACTTGCACAGGAAATGCCAAAGTCAAAGCATTTAGAGCCATCTCGCCAACTTCAGCCATGTTAGATACAAAAGCACTATCCACTATGTTATAGAACGCCTGTAATACCATAGAAACTATCATCGGGAGACCCAAACTAAACATAAGTTTCTTTATGGGGACTATTCCCAACCTGTTCATAGATTTTTGATTTTCCAAAACGAACACCTCCAAAATAGTCAAAAAAAATAGCCATCAAGCATAAGATTTGGACTTATGCTCAATGGCTACACAATCATCATATTAATTATATCATGATTTGAAAGTCTATGTAATAGGCAAACTATACAAACTTTTTTGAATATACGTATATCTTTTTTGTAGAAATTCGCATTACAAACTTTAGGACATTCCACAATACGATAGTATGGAATTACATCGAATTTGTATTTTTATACTTTAACCGAGAACATCAAACGAACTTTTTAGCCCAATCGGTAACCTTTTGAAGAGACTTTACCGCATCCGAGCCACGGATAGGAAGACCCTTTTCAACCGTCGCACCTACGCAGATTCTCTTCAAATCACGTTCACTGATACCCATACCGCTACCCTCATTAGTACAAAACGGCACAATCTTCTTGCCGGAGAGGTCGTAACGTTCGAGAAACGTAAACATAGCCATTGGCATAGTACCCCACCAGTTTGGGAATCCCACAAAGATAGTGTCGTATTCAGCGAGGCTATCCAAGTAGGATTTAAGCTCAGGACGTGCATTGGATTTCAATTCTGCTTGAGCCTCCTCAGTGCAAGTGGTGTAGTTTGTGGAATAAGGCTTAACCGTCTCCACCTCGAAGATGTCACCGCCGACGGTTTCGTGAATCGCTTCCGCAATGATTTCTGTGTTGCCCTTTTCGATGTTCTTAATCGTGCCACCGAAATAGTTTTCGCCTTTTCGAGAGTAATAAACTATAAGTATTTTTGACATAGATAACATCCTTTCTCAAATTTTGTTGAGTATATTATACCATTTGTTGAATAGTTTGTCAAGTTTCAAATGTCTTGCACACCGCCACACTTGACAATTTTCAATAGGTGTGGTATATTCTTAGTAATGATACTATCATCAAGAAAGAGAGGTAGGCGTGTTCGCCTAGAATTTTTATGAAAGATTTAAAACAGTACATCACAGATATCCCAAACTTTCCAGAAGAGGGCATAATCTTCCGTGACATTACGTCACTATTGCAAAGTGCTGAGGGTTTCCAACTCGCAGTTGATGGACTTTGTCAAAAGCTTGATAATCTTGAGTTCGACACGGTAGCCGGATTGGATGCAAGAGGTTTCTTGTTTGCATCGCCAGTGGCTTATGCCAAAAACAAGGGGGTCGTTTTAGTCCGCAAAAAAGGAAAACTTCCTAGAGAGACCATCTCGGAGAGCTACGCCCTTGAGTACGGCACCGCCGAGGTTGAAATACATACCGATTCCGTAAAATCAGGCGATAGGGTGGTTATCGTGGACGACCTAATCGCAACGGGTGGCACCATCGAGGCTACTGTAAAGCTAGTTGAAAAGCTTGGCGGTAAGGTCGTAAAAATCCTGTCACTTATAGAGCTTGAGGGTCTAAACGGCAGAGAAAAGCTCCAAGGCTACGACGTTGAAACGCTCATAACCTACAGCGGAAAATAACACAAAAAGCCACCATTTCGATTGGTGGCTCTTTTTATGAAACGTCAAATTTCAACTACTTAACGAGTTCATTTTTTAACGTGATTGTGTCTAAAACGTCGATGTTTCCGTCTTGATTTAGGTCAAAAGTATCATCAGGGAGGGTCACCATGCCGAGGATGTGCCTTTTTATAGTTAGCAAATCCAAGGTGCTGAACTGGTTGGAAATCTCATCTGTGGAGTTAGGCAAAACCACGGTTTCATTCCTAGAAGCTTCCTTTTCAACCACTGAATTTGCAACAAAGTTCACAGTTACGACCTCGGAGCTGTCCTCGATGTCCTCGTATGAGATAGTAACAACCGTCTCTGTTGCGGAATCCAATGGCTGAACCTTGTCCCCAATGGTAACGCTTTCTATCTGTGAACCCTCATCCGCTTGGATGGTAATGGTTTTTGACTCCCCTGCGGAAATCTTGAACACGCTATCTTCAACACCCGTGATACTTCCGTTACCGCTTTGTGCTATAATCACCGACTTTTGAGAATCTTCTTCAACTTGTGAGCTGTCAACTGCAACCACTGCAAATGGACTAAAAGAATCACACGTGATAACCAATCCATACTTGGTGACTATACAATCTATCGGCTCAACCCCGACAATTTCGCCTTGAGCGTTCTTCTTGAAATGGTACGCCTTAAAGCTCACATTTTCGTCTTCTGATGAGTATCCCTCAGGGAAACCTACGGAAACCCTCACGCCGTCGCCCGTACTGATAACTTGACTCTTACACAACGTCAAGTTGATGTTGTAAGTCTCACTAGACAACACAGTTTCGCCCTCGGAGAGCTGTTCATCGACCATATCGAGCATGGTGTCCTCTTGGGATTGAGTGGCTTTGGTGGTTACTAATACAAGTCTGTCTTTTAACTCATCCGTGATGGCTGTGCCGTCATCAGTAAGCCAATCTGTGGTATCAAAATTTACGTTGGATAGCAATTCAGGTTGTCCGAAGATGTTCCAATCGTAGCCTTGAGACTTGTAAGCGTAGGCACTGCATGGGTGCGATACTATGTATCTAAACGAATTTGGAACTTTTTTACTATACATTCCGACCAAACCTGTCACTTGAAATTCGTACAAAGATGTGTCGTCGCTCCACATTTCGCTAGGTGTGAAATCAAAAGTTATAGTGGATTTTCCGTCCCATTGGAAGTTTTCAACCTTGGAATATTCAACGCCAGTCGTGCCAGTACATGAAACATCAATGGAAATTTCTTCTCCGTCAACTGATTCTAAAACCTCATCAAAAGTTATGGTTACTGGATAGGTCTTTCCTACGTGAAGTCTTCCTGAAGTCGTAGGTGTGCTACTTTCAACGTATGGCGGAGCTACGTAATCGGCATTTGAGTTGTAAAGCACTCCCGATTGAGCCTCAAATAGTAGAGGGTCGCCTTGATAGGTCAAGTACGTTAAATCGGACATATAGTCCCCTTGTGCGATGTTGGTAACGGCAAACTCCACATACTGGATGTGTGGCAAATCTAAGGTGATTTCGGTGTCACTGTCCCCAACGTCGTAGATGTCAGGATTTAGATATCCCCAACCGCCGGTGGTATACTCTCCTGTAGATGCGTCGTATTGGTAGAACTTAGCCAAAATATACTTGCCCTGTTCAGCAGATTTTTGGTAACCCATGCCGTTGTAACTAACCTTATAAGTTTGATTTTCTTCGTCATATTGGACGGTCAATCCCCTATCTGCGACGATTGTGTCAAATCCCAACTCGTTTATGGACAGCTCAGGGTACGTAAATTCGTAGTTCACCGACGACATGATACCACTCGCAACGTGACACTTGTTCATGGTCGGCTCACTCGCCAAGAGGTACTCGCTACACTCGAAACCGTCCACGCCTTGAGTATTCGTCGTACCATCGGGGTTGACGGGGTCGTCCCAAGTAGCATCCAAGCCGTACCAGTTGCCGTCCACTTGGACGTAGTTCCACATGTGAGCTTGAGGGACATCCTCGCCCCAACGAACTATGCCCTGCACGGTCACGCAAGGTATTCCTAAAACATCCAAGACGGCTTTGACGGTCTTAGCGTAACCCTCACAGACCGCTTGACCCTTAACCAATGTACCATAAGTCGTACTTATAAACCCCTCATTACCCACATCACAGAGACCCTCCATGCGGTAGGATGTGGTGTTTATAATCTGGTCGTGGACGTACTTAACCTGCTCAGCTACGAGGTTTTCGCCGTCCGCAACTTGGATGCTTTTAGCCCCCTCGACTATCTCAGCAATACGTTTATCCTGTTCAGCGATGGCTTGTTCTACCTGCTCTTGAGAAGTAAACCCATCTGTATAGTAGGTGTCTTTTCTACCCGTTCCGAGGTACGCATGGTACGTTCCGGAAGTGTCCTTGGTCACCGTCAGGCTCAACGATGAGAAATCCACGTAAAAAACTTCGGGATGGTCAGCGTAAAAAGCGTCCCTAGCTTGTCCCATGGATAGTAACAACTGGTTATCTCCGTTGGCATACTGCTCCATCTGCGATTGAGTTATGTCCCCATTAGCTCCCAAATCGTAATCTTGAGAACCCGTCTTAAACACCCCTTGAACGTACATATTGTACATAGCATCGTACATTTTTTTTGCATTTGAATCCAGTTGGTCATAAAAATACCTATCAAAACTGGAAATTTCGGAGGTTTTCACGGGTTGACTCGATACCACCGCAGAAATCGTTTCAGCATCAGCAACCCCCGTAGAAACGTATTCCCCTTGCGTTAATGCGGTCGCAAATGCCAAAGTTATGGCAGTCAATCGGATTAATTTTTTTGTCATCAGTCTAATAGCAAGGCTAGTCAAATGGCACCGTAAGCCAAACATAAATAACCTTGCACTCCTTTCACGTAATGTTGAGGCTATTATAACATATACTTTGATAGGAGTCAAGTCAAAAATTGCCCATAAATACGAATCTATGAGGTTTTCACTCTACAATTTTTAGAAAGTTTTAACTATAGTTTCATTGCGTTGTAAGATACTTCTACAGATTTGATGTCCATATTACATCCCAATTTATATAACTTTACATTCTCTGCGAGTTTGTCAAGCAATGTAAGGGTTTTAAGCATCTTTTGAGGATTGTTTGGACGGTTCGTCTGCTGAACGAGCATCGCATACGCATCCGATTTTGCAATCGATTCTATGTGGTTTTCCTCCGCACGTGTGAGAATGCAGACGGCTTTCAACGGCACAGAAATGTTCGTACTAAGCCTATGTTTACCATCCCATGGAGTACCATATACCGTTGCACCCCTCTCACCCACGTAGATTAGTGGTTTATCATCGTTGACCATTACCGCACGTTCGCCAAAATACTCTCTCCATAAGCGTGTGTGCGTAGATTTTCCAGTGCCACTCTTTGCCGTAAATAAATATCCAACGCCATCGACGGCGACTACCGAGCCGTGGAAAAGTATGGTGTCAAAGTTTATCAAATGGTCTGCTATTTTGCGATATACCGCCAACGTTTCGAGATATCCATCCGAAAAATTTCGGACTGGCAACCCCTCTTTTATGTCATCCGCAGTAGATTTTTCACGTTCAAAATCTATGTCGACTTGTGCAATTGTGATGGAAAAATCAGGGATATCACTGCTCCGATAATCCTTGCACAAAGCATGGACATCTCCGTAAATCGAGGTTATTTGGATTATTTTGTTTGCAATTTTGTATGTATCTGTCATATTGATTCTCCTTATACTTTAATTATATTGAGTTAGCTTATGGGATTTTATAGTTTAAGCTAAAACATCGATAAATTTTGCACTTTTAGTCTAAAAATTAAACGGTGCGAGAGGGATTCCGCTAGTTTTGCTAAATAGATGTATCTTTGCATAGTTTGTCCAAAGATATCTTGCGTGTACTGGATATTTTACATCACCTGATGACAAAAACAGACTGTTTCCACGAATTTTTACATCTGCAAGATGATACTTTTTATCACATCCTGAAATTTCAAAACCATCCAGATTGCCCGTAACGTTAAAACCGCCATTTAGATATTCAAAGTTTATTAAAATTCCGCCGTCAGTAATTACGTGTGATTTATACAATCCGCCGTAAGCAGAGTCCCCATCTAATGTATGATATACATGGTGCAACGCCTGTAAACAGAGCCTTTCACCCACTGGTTGCTTGTCAATAGGATGGATATTCCCATACTCTCCAAGCTCCAATATCACCGCCAAGCCAGTGTTTTTTACGGTCTTATGTACACGCTCTTGAGCCTCACGAATGACGCACCAGTTTTGATGGTCAACGTCGCCACGTTCCATGTGCATAGGTAGTTGAACTATCATAAATGGGAGCGTATCGTCCTGAAAATCCTCACGCCACTGCGATATGACTTCGTTAAGTAACGTATAATATGCGTAAGGTTTGTGGTCGTCACTTTCACCTTGATAGTATATTACACCAGCCAATGTGTATGGCGTGATTCTCTTCAGCATAGTTTCGTAAACGCCGTAGGGTCTAAACTCAGACTTATACCCAATAGGTCCTGGATACTTACATTCACCTGCAAAAGCTAAGGCATCGCCCCAAAGCCCCGTTGGATTTTTAGTGTAAAATTCCGTAATTTTTGGTTGCCATTGAGCAACGTATGCCTCATACTCTTCAAGTTCTTTACAATACTGCTCAAAAGATTTCCCTTCTATAGCCTTGTCATACTCGTCAACGTACGTTTTGGTATCTTCATGAGATAGCAACTTTTCACGACTAACCCACGCAGAACCGCTAGTTCCGCCCCAGTTACAATTGATGATTCCCACGGTAACGCCCAATTCAACGGATAGTTTCTTAGCGAAGTAGTATCCCACGGCAGTCCAATGCTTACAACTGTTTTGATTTGCAACTTCCCAAAGGCTGTTCTTATCGTTTAGATAGAAAAACTCATCCATGTAGGCGTTCTTTTGAACGTTAAAACAACGTACGTTCGACGTTTCACAAACTTTTAACTCCTCCTGAGCATCTTTGGAATTTTGCAACTCAAACTCCATATTGGATTGCCCTCCACAGAGCCAAACCTCACCGATAGCCACGTTGTCAAACTGTAGAGTTTCATTTGAAGTAATATTGTACACTGTCATAGATAAATTTTTACTAGCATCCATAGGTGGCAATGTGACACTCCAGTTGTGATTTTTTGACGTTTCAGTTTCGACGGTTACGCCATTTAATTTTACGCTGACAATATCAAATGCATTCGCATAACCCCAAATTGATATACTCTTCCCTCTTTGAAGAACCATGTTATCAGAAAAAATACTTGCACAAGTAATCATCTTTTTACGCTCCTTTCGATTTTTCAAATACTTATATAGTATATAGTAGGCTGATTAAATCCAAACACATTATACCACATCTTAGCCAACAAATCAATATCCCATTTGAAATATAAAAAATCGGCATTGCATGAAAACAGTGCCGATTTTTCTATCTAGAATTTTGAGCTATATTTCAAACATTTCGCCGTTATATCCTGATTTATTTCTCTCTTCACGTTCTCTTCGTTCTTGTTCTTCAAATTCCTTTAATTTTCTTTGTTTGAGTTCGTTTAAGTCTACTAAATCCGCATGGGATGTGGTAGCCTTAGGGGTATCCTCTACTTCAAGGATGCTTTTATTAATTGGAAGTTTCAGCATACAGTTGAGAAGTTGACTCTCAATAATCGCAAATACGTACTTGAATATATTTTTCACCTTGTCGCCTTGCTCGATTTTTACCTTACAATATGTCATATATATGTAGTTTTCTTTCGGACAAGTCAACTCAACGCCTGAACCCTCAATATAATCTTCCAAGACTTGCAACTGTTCTCTGGTGAACGCACCATCGCATTTGAGGTAAAGCGACTCCAAAATGCGGTCTTTTTTGGTCTGTTCAGTCTCTTCTGGAATCACTTCGGATTGCTTGGTAACTATCATAAAGGTCAAAGCTACGACCCTTCTACTTGCTAGATTCTTCTCATATGACACTATGATGTCAGTATGTTCATTGATATCTTTAACGGCAGGGTCTAGAACTTTTCGCTTGAAATTCTTAAACTCTACCATCTCACTGCATAGCTTTTCACGTAGTTCGGTCAAGCCAAACCTGACTTTTCTTATCTTTTCATACTGTTTGCAAAGCTCATACAATCGTATCTTGGAGACCGTGTTTAACTTAGCGATGTTCTCAATCATATAAGAAGTATAGTTCTTTTTCAACTCAAAGAGGTAAGGAACCACATCGTAGTTGCAAGTAACTGACAGCTTCCTGCTGACACCCTTAGTATCCCACTTGAAATTACTGTACAGATTAATCTCAGTGAGTTCGCCCGACTCATCATCACGAATGTAGACGCTACGTTTCAAGACCTTGCTTATCTGCTTATTGAACAGAGTGGTATTGAACTGAACGTCGAAAAACTTCTCAAAATCCCCAATATCAATAGAGATAGTTCTATTTTCCGGATTCATTGGGTTTAATTTAGATATGTACATCAAAAAGAAACGCAACTCAGTCAATGCCATATCGTTACAAACGAAACCGTTTAGCACATTCCCCTTTTGAACCAAGTAATT
>CAZWRW010000040.1:0-9548 GCA_964636465.1 uncultured Ruminococcus sp.
TAGCTTAAAAGTTTGACGTTTACCTTTTCAAAGTTCGTAACATCGTTCAAAAGTAGCTGTTTATCCTTGATTCTATTGGAATTTTTCAACTCGATTTCACGTTTTTCAGCGACCTGTTCCGCATAGCCTTGAAGTTGACACTTTACAAAAAGCTTTTCAAAGTTTAGCATTACTTTGCTATAATTGGTGGTGTCTTCTATACTAGTCAACACTTGAGATTCCAACCATGCTTTAAAATTCGTATCTACGTAGGTTTTAACCTTAGTAGTTAAAGTTTGCACACTATTTGCTATTTTCTCAGATGGCTGATATTGGCTACCTTTGAAGCAGTTTTTTATGGTGCAACTTTTTGAAGTTATCTCAGAATAGACCCTAAGAACGTCACGCATTGAGCCACTTTCTAGAGCATTTTTGTAGCACGAGCATAACTGATTGTACGAATTTTGATAAATTTTATAAGCTTTCAATCCCATATCAAGGTGGTCTTTGGCTTTGTAATAGATGTCCTTAACCTCAATAGGTGGCTCATTTTGAGCGATGAGTTCTTCTAAAATTTGCTTGTGTTGCTCCACTTTAGAAATGTCAGAATTGTCAAGTATCAACTTACACATTGCATTGTAACGTTCCGATACACTTTCAGTTTTTACTTTTAATAACGTGGATTTATCCACCACATCGAAATTAAACTTTTCAGACTTTCCATTACTGATAATCTCGTTGTTCCATTCTTCGAGCGTGAACTCTTGATTCTTGTACTTGACCATCATGCAATGACGATAGTTCGCACACAGTACACCTAACATATATGTAGCAGAATATAGATTCATACCATATGGAGCATTTAACAAAACAGTATAAACTTCATGACAACTTAGTCCTTGTGGCGAAGTCATAAACTTAACCCTCAATTTGGAGTAAACCTCTTCTGCTAGTGGATTTTGTGGGGCTATTATGTTACCCTCTTTTGAGATAGCTCTCCAAGAATATTGACTTTCACTGCCCAAAGTTGCAACTAGTCTGTTACGCTCATCAATAGGATAGCTTTGAATTGTCGTGCTATTGACGTTCTTTGAAAGTAGAAGTTTCCATATAGATATGTAAGTTTTTTTAGCTTTTGTAAGGATTTTGTTGTCAAATCCATCAAAGTGAAATGGCAAAGCTTTAGGATAAATATCATCAAAAATAGATGTCAAAAAGTGTACTATTCTGGTATTAAAAGTTTGTACACCGTTAGATGTTATCCTAAGCTTGTCACGCTTTAAAATGCCAATCTGTGATTGAATCTCATTAATTACAGCATCGTAAGTGCTGGAATAGTACTTGTCGAACTTCTCACGCTCTTCGGGAGTAAAACTTTTCAACACTTGATATTCTATCAAGCAACGTTTTAAGGCTCCGTAAGTATCTTTTAGCAACATAATCACTATAGGCGCATTGCTTTCCTCCACTAATTTCATCAAATCTTGTATAAACTTTACGTTGGCGGTGTCATCGCAATAGACCCACACTAACAGACCTTTCGCCGTACTAACGTCGTTTGCCTGTTGCCAATCGAAGATTTTTCCGCTGATGTAATTTTTAGTCAGCACACTGCTGTGTAGCAAGTCTTGTGCGAACGCCCATTCATTGGTAGAAATACTCTTATTCACGCCAAAATTGGTTTTTATCGGCTCTATAATTTCCGCCTTTTCCCTAACTAGCATATCGTTTTGGAAAATGGAAACGTTAAGCATACTTTTGGTAACCTTAGGTCTAAAAAAGTTTTTAAAGTCGTATGCACTGGTTGAGTTCTCCAAAAAATCGAACGTATTGTTAAGCTCGTCGTAGCCTAAGATGGCATACTCTTCCTCTAAGATGTATATGCTATCATTGATTTCTTGAATTGTCAAATCACAGCAATACGAGAGCAATCGCAAATAAATTTCACGATTATGTGCTACATCCATCGACTTACCTTTGTTGGTATTCACGTTCAAGAGCCTAAGTACGAGGTTTGAACGCAAAACTTTCAAATCATTTAACTGAAGTTTATTGCCATAATTTCTTATGACGTTGTCATATTTTATACAAAAAGTAGTTTTTATTTTGCCTTTTTGCTCGGCGGATAGAAACTCCTCGAACAATTCGGTGCTTAAAAACTGCTCTGCCAACACGAAAGTACACTTTTCGGAGGAAACTTCTTCCTTAGAAAGTTCATCGATGTAACGACTTAGCAAGGTTATCGAGGAGCGATTTTGTAAATAATTAGAAAGTTTTGTCAATGTCAAAACCGCCATCGGATGCACAGGGTATATACCTTCCACGATAACCTTCCTAAATTGTGGATATTCACGCCAAACATTGCTCGTTAAATTTAAATATTTTTCCAAATCCTCGTATAGTTTCTTCCAATAGTCCTCTTTAGAATCTAACGAAAGTTTTACAGTGTCGTAAAATTGCGGTGTTCTCTCGATTAAGTTTGCAAAAACCGTCTCCAAATTTGAAGATAAAAAATATTTTTGCGAATTGTCGAATCTGTTCACATACCTTTCGATATTTTTAGAATCTGTTCTACTCAAATAAGCTTTTACATCGGATTGTAAAAAGTTTATCCATTGAACCTTACCGTTGGCATTCTGTACGCACTCAAAAATCTGTTGCAAAGCCGTATCTCCGGCAGAAGTTGGAGCGTTTGCAACGTATTCTAAATATCTTCCAAACTCATCAAACAATATAACTACGTTGTTAAACAGACCATCATCGCCACACAATTCAGCAACTAATGTGTCCAAAATAGTACTAGCTTGAACGTCCTCATCCCACCTGATTTTGTGTCCGTTAATGCTTTCATACATATCATTTACTGTGTTGAAACTGTTAATATCGTCATCCAGATTGTATTTTAAGTACCCATATAGCGAATCTCCAACCAAATTTATTCCGTTTTTTAATGAGAATTTTTCAAACTCCTCAACGTTATTTTTAAAGTTTCGTTCTAAAAATGTATGTGCTATGCTTTTGGATTTATCTAAACTTTGCAAAAAATCACTTGAAACGCCATAAAGTTCAAGACTTTTCTTAGCGTTTTTAAGCAACTCGTAATGCAAATTAAAATCACGCATACCATTAAGCACTACAACGAAATTTCGAGTATTAGTGCTGTTTTTTATACTCTCATACTTTGTAAAATCTATCGAGGATATGTTGTCAAGTACCGTTTCATGCACCTCAGGCATATAGTTTCTACCTGATAGCAACTGTGCTAAAGTCACACCTAAATGCGACTTACCCGTGCCGTATCCGGCAATGACCATGGATAAAGGGTTGGTGTCTTTGTCGTTTAGTTTGTTAGCAATGCTGTCAACAAAACTTACAGTGTCAGTTAAATTTTTATCAGATGTGCCAAAGTACTCACTGCCATGGAAAACGAAACTTTTCGCCACAGTAGCGGACTTTTCTCTATCATAGAACCAGTCAATTTGAACTGCTCCCTCAAAAAACAGTTCTTTTTTAAATCTTAAAACTTCACCTAGTGTATACATATTTTGAATTTACCTCCCTTATTTAATTTATTGAATTTTACAGTAAAAGACTGTATACTTTATCAATTATAGATTGGCTATCACATAATTTTAACAGTGTGTATGGAGTAAGCTGTCTGTTAAACTTAACGATGCCCAATTCCGAAAGTTGTTCTAAAACGGCATACTCTTTGGACTTATTCCACCCAAATGTAGCCCAAAAATTTAAGTCATCGAACATAGTTGCAGTGATTTCATCCTCCGTGTAGAAGTTTTCCCACTCATGAAGTAGCACATAGGCGTATACATATATGTAATCATCGTCGGCGATGCCACCGTTGAATGGTTGCAATTTTAATAGATTTTTATCAAAACTTAACAAGTTTAGACCACTAAAAGTTTTTTGATAACAACTATTGAACGGTGATAAATCCACTTCGATGTTAGTATCTAGCACTGATTTTACACTGCTTTTTAGTAAAGAAATATTAATCTCGCCATGGTTTTGAGAAAGTATCTTTTTGAATATAGCATTCCAAAGAGTGGCACCAGTCGCTGATACCAACATTGCATGACATAACAATTGTGTAAGTCTTTCCGAAAGCGTGTTATCTTCCATGAAAATTGTATCGCCCAACTGCGTACGATTGAGTGTGTATTTGTTGTCACGTCTAACGAAATCTATCATACCTGTGTACTTTGCATAGTGAATGGCAGGTACTACTTTGCCACTACTTTTGCCTGTTGGTATCCCTGTGATGGCTGAAAGTTCCTCTTTAGTATAACTGCCGTCTCCTGTGGAGATTTTAAGCAACTTGCTTATATGTTCCAAATTCAGTGGAAACGTTTGATGAAAATTTAAGTTTAGCTTTACATTTCCCATGTTAAATACTCTCCTTCCTATCTTCAAATGATGTCACGTTGACTATTTCGTTCTTGGCTTGTGAAAGCCTATCTTCCACGTTAGGCACGATTTCTTGATGCGTAACTATACACTTGCCCTTGGATAAGTTACTCAAACTATCCACCCAACGGCTAGGATTGGTGCTATCGACCATTTTTGCGGTTTTTGAAACGTCATTACTGGTAGGCTTGAAGAAAATCTTGGTATCAGCTTGGCAAAGTTCGTTGATTTCGTCGCTGTCGAGTTGCCCTGTTAAAAACTGTGTGCTATACCACGCAGACCACCCGAACTTTCTGCCCTCCAGCAATATTTTTTTATTTGGCGATTTTTCCTTGAACGATAAGTTCTGTGCCTCGTCCAAAACCACTATAAACGGCGTAGATTCGGTGCTGTTGTTCTGCATATAGTACCACATATCCCAAAGGATAAACTCAGTTATGGCAATTTGAATTTCACGGGAAATGTTCGACAACTGTATTATGGTCACAGAACCGCCACTGTGTGACAAGTCTTTCCACTTGATTGGATTTTCAAACTTTAAGTAGTCACCATCGAAAAACGGTGCAACTTTTGACAATGCCGTCTTGGCGTGAACGTTCCCGATGTTTTCAAGTTCTTGGCTTAGAATGTCAAAAGACATATCATTAGGATGTGCTTTCAAGCCGTTGAGACAAGCCTTATACACCGCCGAAAACTGTTGGTCTCCGAAGTTGTACACCTGTTTGAAGATGTCCGCCACACGTTGAGCAACATCTCGAACCTTTTCAGGACGCTTAACGCCGTCTATTTTGATATCGTGAACCTTAAAAGGGTTTATGTTTATGCCGTCGTAAACGATGATACTTTTCAAGTTGTCGCCAACGACGTCTTTAAAGTGGCTGTCCAACTGCTGATTTGTGAAACCGTTCGTGTAATCCACAATGATAGAACTTATCCCATTTTTAGAAGCTTCCGCTAGTAACGTTTGGATGGCATAAGTTTTACCCTGTCCTGAACTACCAGTAATTAATAGATGCCTATTGGATAAACCTTTATGTCCAAAATGCCAATATACTGGATTTTGGCGTAGATTTTTACCTATCAAAAATTTGATACTTTTAGGCGTATCCTGTGATGGAGTTAATACAGTTTCCTCTTGGATAGGTTCAACCTGCGGTGTTACTGGTGTTTCTTCAATGGATGGGGTTTCTAAAACTGTCCCTTGGATTTCTAACTCTGTTGTGATGGTTTCCTCTTCTTGCTCTTGAACGTTGTGGTCAAAAGTTGAGTTTTCCACATAGTTTAGACTTTCGGCGGTGACGTTCAACAGTAAAGATTGCATCTCAAGTTGTGGAACGTGTAGAACCTCCACGCCGTCGACCATCTCTGAAATGATTTCTTTACCGTCCATGTCGTACCAATATCCTAAAATTTTACCTTTCCAATCTATGTTGAACTTTCCTAGTAGGACGTTTCGCAACTGTAGCCTAAAGAGTTCCAAATTGTAACTATCGTTGGTTAAGTTCAAGCCTTGGAACGTCAACACCCTATATAGTTGAGAATACCAATATCTACGTTCTATAGACTGTGACTTAGGGTCAAACAGTTTAGACAGCACTTTCAAACCATGTTGAACTTGTCCTAATGCCTTACCTATGTGTATGTACTGATTCTCATACTTGGATATTTTACACTCTACTACCTCCGCATGAATGTTTAAAATTTCACTGTCATTGGAGAGTTCTACGTGTAGTTGTAAAAAATCTGGACGTGAGTATGAATCCAAGTTTGGGTCACCATTGAACCAGTGCATATAGCTGTCTAACGATACCAATATATCTATAGCATCTTGGCTCTTATGATACTTTTCTACATACAATGATGTCAAAACATATGCCATATGTTCACGAATGTTACGCTCCGCTACGTTTATGGATTTAAACAGTTTTAAACCGTCCAAATTACAGGATTCTCGCACACAAACTTCTACAGAATCTTCTAAGATGGAGCTTTCCCAATGGAACAGATTTCTAAGCCTATCTTTCAAGCGTAGTTTAAGTTGGTCAATTAGAGACTTCCTTGCCGTAACTGTGACGTTGTATTGCCCTTGTGAACCTTTACCTGTACTATATCCCACAATGGAATAGTTACTGTTGTTGAAGTTCCTTTGCATTAGAGGTTTATCGAGTACGTTATCAATGCACACGTTCCAAAAAGATTTTTCATGTAGACGGCTTAACAACTCTTGAATATCATCCGAAAGTTGAGACTTCTTTACTGCTATGAAGTTTTTCTCATAGGAATAGTCATCTCTAAGCTTGTGGACTAGTTGCGTATGTACCCATGACGTTTTAAACCTACTCTGTGAAATTTCAATATACCTATTATCATCCTTACTTGATGATGGATAAGGTTTAACCACCACCGGAAATTCACACTCTTCAAACTTTTCGTTGATGTCGCCATCTACAGTTTTGAAAAGTACCTCATTAGTTTGTAACACTTTGGTATAAAAAATTACATCCACATTGTTTGGAATGGAACTCTCTACACTTCTAGTGTTGAAACTCTTAACTTTGACATTTATTGCAACGTTATCATTTTTTGAAAAGTAGCGGTTTATCCAGTAGGACAGATACACTTTTACGTTGTTTTCGTTCTCAATTGGGAGTATCAATACATCAAGTTTGACCTTCTTAACGTTTTGATAGTCTTGGTCTTTTAGTATGCCATCCACGTAGAAGTATATCGCTGAGACTATAGGCTTGACGTTGTAAGTGTTCACAAACACTAAAGATAGATTGTTAGCTTTCTTAGGAAAAGCATCTTTATAGTCGTTTAGAACGTCCAAATATATTCTACTTTCCGGAGTGCTTTCTACAGTTTTGATTTCGTCTTCTATACTATCTTCACTGATGTAATCATTATCCAAAAAGTTTTTTGAGTATAGATTTTCTTTAGCCTCACTGGATTTGTACACGCTATAGTATCCAAAACTATGTGTGCTATCGTAGTAGTTACGCCCTTTGGATGGATACACATCTACAGAAAAACATATTTGAGATAATTCGTCTAAATGTTTGAGTGTCTTATCTATGCTTGTCAAAGTTAAGGCATCGCCATCCATCGTTTGAGATACGTTGCTACTCCAAAATTGAGTAACACCATCTAAAATAAACCTATACTTAGCCTTTACCTTTTCCAAAGCACACGGATGGAACGGCGGTGTAATACTACTATCAGTTTCGGATTTACTCTTATCTATGGTGGAAGTGTCACGTTCTATTGAAAAAGCGTGTATAAACTCATTGATATATAACTTCTCATCCTCTTTAAGTTGATGGTTTCGCAAAAGTTCGCCCGTGTTACGATAGTCACTAACCAACCTATTAAGCTTGGAATCTTCTACACGCAGTATATCTCCGAAAAATCCAACTTCACACAGTCTACTACAGAACTCCATAAACGACTTGCCCAGACGTTCAAAACTCTCATAATATTCATTGTAACTTGCGATATCCTTGACGTATGGGAGCATATCTATATACTTAACGTCCACCTCTTGAAGATACTCAAAAAATAGCTCATCATCTTCGAGATTTACTAACTGTTCGACATCCTTGCAAACGCCAAAAGGTATTAAGCTGTCGGTTTCTGTTGAGAATCTATCCAACAGATTAGGAATTTCTTTAAAGTTTTGTAACCACAGAACACTATTTTTAAAACTCCATACGAAAGTTGTATCTTTTGTGAGACCTCTTCTGTATATTGGTAAGCCGTCACAATCGGAAAGCTTAACCGTGACGTTGACCTTATTTAAACCGTTTTTCATATTCTTTTCTAAAACGATTTGTTCATCTAACATCTTGTGGGCGTTCTGTGGTGAGAACACTCCTACAGGTGATGTTACTATCTCCAATGGATTATCACAGATAGACCAATCTACCCCATGCGATACGTACTCCACAATGCCACCGCACACTATACAGAAGTTTTTCCACTGTTTGAGTAGTATGTTCTGTTCAGTATCTTCTGAAAATTGCGTGGTGTTAGTGGAAAGTTCTACACCATCGATACAAATTTCAATCTTACTGATGTTTAACAAGTCTTGAACTTCTACGTCTATGATAGAGTACATAACCATCTTTAATATAGCAATCAATGGATTATCATTCAACTTGTACTGTGTAGGCTTGTCATTTTTCTTGGTAGTGCTGGAGCTATCCTTGAACTTTAAAGCATTCTTAGCGATGCTATAATCTGTGTTGAGTAGTCGACTTTTATTATATTGGACTTCTTTGCCTTCTATGTAATCCAATAGGCATTTTGAATAGTCTTTAAAGTTGGTGAACTCCGTGGATTGAGTATGCCAATCTATGTTGCTACTTTGGACTGTCTCGCCAAACTTGGATATCTTACTCTTAAACCCTTGAAGTTTCTTCTCACTATTGGTTTGAAAATCTTTCCTCGTTATGAACTTCGATAAACCGTCAAATTGATTCTTTTTAGAACTCTCAAAACTCTTTTTAGATGGAATATCTTTAATCCACATAGGCAACCCCCAGAGTGGCAACTCTTTAAAGATAGTCTCCAATAGGGTGTTTAAATCCGTGATGTTTGCGGTAGTATCTGCGAAGTTACTGAGTTTGTAAATGCTTTCGGTAACCTTATCAAAAAGTTGTCTGTAAAGGTGATTAATCACAACATCATCGGAAGAGTTTTCAAGGTTGAACAGTTTAGAATATTCACCATTTAGGTCACTTTCCAAAGTCTGTGGAGAGTACGTGCCTATGTCACTAAGTCCGCCCTTATCTTGCACCATTTCCGTACCCATCAGGAGGATTAACCTATAACTTTTTTGTGAAACTAAGTTTCTATAGTAAGTCATAGGATGTTCAAAGTTTACCCAACCGTTCTGCTCCATAACCGAAAGCTCTGTGAGATGTTCTCCCCTATCCTTGAACTCTGCAAACTTCTCTTGAGACAACTTGACCTTTGCGGATATTCCTCCATTTTTACAATAGTTATCCACATTTCGACAGACACTCTCATAGATACGAACGTCATCGAAACCCTCAAGTTTTAATATTACAGTTCTGTCTTGGTCGTTTAATAGCTTGATTATGGTATTAGTTAAAACGTCTACTATGTATTTCATGTGATTT
>CAZWRW010000041.1:0-9438 GCA_964636465.1 uncultured Ruminococcus sp.
TAATAGTCTCCAATGAAATCTTTTCGGATGGTTGTCAATATGACAGCTCCACGGTGGAGTACATCAAGGCTTTAGGGACGATAAATCGTCGTTTGGCTACGCTGTCCGACTGCGTTGTGGAGTGTGTTTTGGGAAATCCGATAGTGTATAAGGGGGCGTTGTCATGTCTTGGCTAAACTCGATGTTCATAGCCTTTGCGACGTATTCACGTTTGCCAGTTCCTAATGTAGATTGGGATTCCAAATACATGAAGTATAGCATATGTTATTTTCCGTTGGTGGGTGTGCCTATCGCTGTACTGGAAATTTTGGCGTGGTACGTTAGCAACGCTTTCGGATGGACTGAAACTTTCCGAAGTGCCTTGATGGTCGCAATACCGTTGATAGTCACGGGCGGTATACATCTTGACGGCTACTGTGACACATCGGATGCTATGAGTTCATACCAGCCTAAGGAAATAAAACTGGAAATTCTAAAAGACAGTCATATCGGGGCGTTCGCACTGATTAAGACGATAACTTACATAGTTCTGTACTTTGGAGCGGTCAGCAACCTAAAAGACTTGAAATCCGTCACAATATATGGTATCATATTTTGTATGGAGAGGGCGTTGAGTGGTCTTTCCGTGGTGAATTTCAAAAATGCTCGTGGGGATGGAATGCTCTATAGTTTTTCCAGTGTCGCCGAAAAGCGTGTGGTAAACATCACGATGGTGTGTTATTTGGCGGTATGCGTGACACTTATGGGAGTTTTAAACTGGAAATCTTGCATTGTGAATGTGGCACTTTCAGTAGTTATTTTTGCCTACTATAGGAAGATGTCTTACAAGACTTTTGGGGGTATCACTGGAGATTTGGCAGGATATTTTTTGCAAATCTGCGAACTGGTGTTACTTTTTGGGACATCGTTGGCTAGTTAGGAGGTTTTTATGAGGTTAATCATTGGGGGAGCTTATCAAGGCAAACTTGAATTTGCTATGGAAAAGTATCATCAATACGTGGTTGCGGAGGGT
Organism: uncultured Ruminococcus sp.; assembly: GCA_964636465.1. Taxonomy (GTDB): domain Bacteria; phylum Bacillota; class Clostridia; order Oscillospirales; family Ruminococcaceae; genus UBA5884. The sequence continues at coordinate 1,013 of CAZWRW010000041.1, forward strand.
TCAACCTGTTCCGTGCAGGACGTTCTAACTTGTGAAATTTTAAACCGTTTTGAAATTTTCATTAAGCGAAACTTTTCCAATGTTGAAGAGGTTTCTCGCTTTTTGGATAGACTTCTATCCGAAAACCCACATATCATCGTGGTTTGCAACGAGGTCGGTTGTGGGGTAGTGCCTGTAGAAAAATCCGAGAGAGCCTACAGAGAGTTGGTAGGTCGTGCCTGTTGCGAGGTCTCCAAGAGAGCCGAAACGGTCGAAAGGGTATTTTGTGGCTTAGGAGTGTGTGTAAAATGTTGATAACTTTAATCAGGCACGGTTCAACCAAGGGCAACCTTGAAAAGCGTTACATCGGGGTGACGGATGAGCCACTCTGTGCGGAGGGCATCGAGCAGTTGAAGTGCCGAAAGTATCCTACCTGTGAGGTTTTATACTGTAGCCCAATGGTTAGGTGTATACAAACCGCTGAGATAATCTACCCAAATATGGAGATTAACGTGGTCGAAAACTTTAGAGAGATAGACTTCGGAAAGTTTGAAAATAAGAACTTTTTAGAACTCTCCGACGATATTGATTATCAAAAGTGGATAAAATCTAACGGAACTTTACCTTTTCCTGATGGTGAAAGTAAAGTTGATTTTTCCGACAGGACGTTTAAAGCATTCCAAGAGGTAGTGTCTAAAAGTACGGTAAGCCACATATCTATGGTGGTACACGGTGGGACTATCATGGCGATTATGGAAAAACTCCACCCTGAGGCAAACTACTTTGATTTTCAAATCAAGAACGGCGACTACGTTACTATACAAACTTAGAAAGGACTTTACACATGAGAGTACTCCCTTTGATAATAGGGTACATACTGGATTTAATCTTCGGTGACCCTTATAATTTGCCACATCCTGTTAGATGGATAGGCGGTTTAATAACCAAATCCGAGAAGTTTTTGCGAAAAAGTTTCCCTAAAACGCCAAAAGGTGAACTAATCGGGGGAGTTTTTATGCCCATAATCGTGGTCGGAATTTCCACGCTGTTGTCGCTGTTAGTGATTTTTGTGACTTATAAGGTACATACAGCCTTGGGAATCTTAGTGGAGAGCATCATGTGTTACCAAATGTTAGCCACAAAATCATTAAAAGTCGAAAGCATGAAAGTTTACAAATCATTACAGCGTGGCGACTTGGAACAGTCCCGAAAGGACGTATCTATGATAGTTGGGCGTGATACTGAAAACTTGAGCATCGAGGGAGTCACCAAAGCAACGGTCGAAACGGTGGCAGAAAACACCTCCGACGGCGTGGTCGCTCCGATGCTGTACATGGCGTTATTCGGTGCTGTAGGTGGATATTTTTACAAGGCGGTGAACACTCTTGACAGCATGGTGGGATATAAAAATGACAAATATATCTATTTTGGCAGAGCTTCCGCTAAGCTTGATGATGTCTTAAACTACGTACCTTCAAGGATTTCCGCACTGTTTGTGATAGTCGCCACGTTCTTCTTGAATTTGGATTACAAGTCTGCTTTTACCATTTGGAGACGTGACAGTCGAAACCATCCAAGCCCAAACTCCGCACAGACAGAAAGTGCCTATTCTGGGGCGTTGAACGTTCAGTTGGCGGGTGATATGTATTACTTTGGCAAGTTGCACCACAAGAAAACCATCGGGGACGACGTTAGACCTATCCAAATTGAGGATATTCCACGAGCAAACGATATTTTGTACGTAACATCGTTGGTTGCGATGGTATTCTGTGCGTTTTTGAGGTGTGTGTTAGTATGAAAAATTTTCATGGTGGACGAATTTACGACAAGTCGGTTGAGGTTGATTTTTCCATAAATGTGAATCCGTTGGGTATGCCCGACTGTGTGAAACAGTCTATAATGGATAACATAGACAATTTAGAGGTCTATCCTGACAGCGAATGCCTTGAACTTAGGCGAAAAATCGCCACGGTGGAGCGTGTTCCGTTTGAAAATATCGTGTGCGGTAACGGTGCGGATGACCTAATTTTTAGGATATCCCATGTGCTGAAACCGAAAAGATGTCTCCTTTTGGCACCGACGTTTTCGGACTACGAAACCTCGCTGGAGGGGTGCGAAGTAACGTATTATCGTCTCCGAGAGGACATGAATTTCAAGGTGCAGAATGACATTTTAGACCATCTTCACGACGTGGACGTTTTCTACTTGTGCAACCCTAACAATCCCACAGGTACGTTGTTAGACGACCATCTTTACAAGCTGATAGCAGACCGTTGTGCTACGGAAAATATAACCCTAATCGTGGATGAGTGTTTCTTGGATTTCACACTAAACGGAAAAACTTTTAAGCCATATTTGTCCCAAAACTTGGACTTAATAATCCTAAAAGCGTTCACGAAAACCTACGCAATGGCGGGGATTCGGCTGGGTTATGCAATGTTTTCGAGGGTCAGTACGTGCGAAAAAGTCGCTAGGTGTGGACAAAGTTGGGGAGTCTCCACAGTGGCACAGGTGTGTGGTTTGTCGGCGTTGCAAACGACTGATTATCTAAAACTTACTAGAGAATACATCCAGCAGGAAAAAGATTATTTGTTGTCAAACTTTGAGCGGTTGAATCTGAAATTTTATCCAACTGATACCAACTATATTTTAGTCAAAACTCCTGTGGATTTGTATAGCAAACTTCTTGACCAAAAGATTCTAATTAGACCGTGTGCAAACTACATCGGGTTGGATGAAACTTACTTTAGATTAGCTATAAAACGCCATTCCGACAACGTGCGACTGGTGAACGCCCTTGAAAATATTTTTTTACATGAAATTGGAGGTGGCTCTTTTGAGTAAAGCTAAGTCGATAATGGTACAAGGCACCATGTCGAATGCGGGGAAAAGTATCGTAACTGCGGGATTGTGTAGGGTTTTCACTCAGGATGGTCTAAGCGTAGCTCCGTTCAAATCGCAAAATATGGCATTAAATTCTTACATCACGGACGACGGCTTGGAGATGGGAAGAGCTCAGGTAGTTCAGGCGGAAGCGTGTAAAAAGTCTCCTCATGTGGATATGAATCCTATACTGCTCAAACCCACTACCGACGTTGGTTCACAGGTGATAGTTCAAGGTAAAGTGTTGTCGAATATGAAAGCTGTGGACTATTTTCAGTACAAAAAGAGCCTCATTCCACAGATTTTGGAATCTTATGAAAGGCTCTCGCAAAGCAACGACGTTATCGTGATTGAGGGGGCAGGTAGTCCGGCGGAGATAAATCTAAAGAGCGACGACATCGTAAATATGGGTTTGGCGAAGATGGTAAAATCGCCCGTGGTGTTGGTGGGCGATATCGATAGGGGCGGAGTGTTCGCTCAGCTTTTCGGCACGGTGGAACTCCTCGAACGTGACGAAAAAGCGTTGGTCAAGGGTCTAATAATCAACAAATTTCGTGGCGACAAGAGCATTCTGCAGTCGGGATTAGACCAAATTGAGAGCATCTGCCACAAGAAAGTTTTAGGAGTTGTCCCTTACACGCACCTTGACCTCGATGACGAAGACAGTCTATCCGCTAGGATTGAAACACGTAACAGCGTAGGTTTGGTCGATATAGCAGTGATAAGATTCCCACACATTTCTAACTTCACGGATTTTGCACCATTGGAAAATATTGAGGGTATATCCTTGCGGTACGTCTCAAATGTGAGGGATTTTCAAAAGCCTGACGTAGTAATCCTTGCCGGTACTAAGAACACCCTCGCCGATTTGGCGTGGTTAAGGCAAAGTGGTTTGGAAACTTTAATCAAAAAACACGCAAGTAATGGCAATCTAGTCATCGGAATATGTGGCGGATACCAAATGTTAGGCGGTAAAATCCGTGATGAATTTAACGTCGAACACGGCGGAACTCTAATCGGTTTGGAACTCTTAAACCACACAACTACGTTAAATGACGAGAAAATCACTACGAAAACCACTTCTAAAACGTGCAACATAAGCGGAGATTTTGCAAAGCTCTCCAATGTGGAGGTTACAGGCTACGAAATCCATTGCGGAGTGACTGAACATGACGAAAAGGCTCTGTTTGGAAATTCTGCATTGGGATGTTATAAAGGGAACGTCATGGGTACATATCTGCATGGAATTTTCGAGAATGACAAGTTTCGTAAAATTTTCATAGACTTGCTGTTTGAAAGAAAGGGTATATCTCAACAGAGTGTGGGCATTTTGGACTATCAGCAGTACAAAGAGACTCAGTATGACCTCCTTGCGGATGTGATTAGAAACAATCTTAACATGGATATGGTGTATTCCATCCTTGAGGGAGGAGTGTAAAATGTTACAAATCTATACAGGTAATGGCAAGGGTAAGACTACGGCATCGATTGGGTTGGCGGTGCGTTTTGCGGGTACTGGTGGGAACGTTCTGTTTTGCCAGTTCATGAAGGGTTCGGAAACCTCAGAATTGAACGTTTTAAAGAACATTCCCAATGTGGAAGTAGTGCGAAACTCTCAAGATTTCGGATTCTACAAAACCATGTCGGATGACGAAAAATCGAGGGTTAAGGAGATGCACAATCATACGTTGGACTACCTCGAAACCTCTCTGCACTTGGGAAATTTCGGACTTGTGGTGCTTGATGAGGCTACTTATGCTTACAACTACAACCTATTGGATAAGGCTAAGTTTGAACGTATCATCGACACTTACGCCGATACTGTGGAAATAGTCGTTACAGGTAGAAACCCTAGTGATTTTCTGTTGAGCCGTGCGGATTACGTCACCAATATGGAAAAAGTCTTGCACCCTTTTGACAAAGGAGTATCTGCTAGAAAGGGGATAGAATTTTGAAAGTCGAACTAGAAAACGTCGCACCTATGGACATAGAAAGGCGTAGTTTTGAGATTATCGGGGAAGAGCTTGGCGTTGAACTTGACCCTAAACTTGAACCTATCATAAAGCGAGTAATCCACACAACTGCGGATTTTGACTATCTTAAAAACTTATGTTTTTCTCCTAACGCTGTGGATGTCGCTTTGGAAATTATCAAGAGTGGGGTAACCATAGTCACTGATACCACCATGGTAATGTCGGGAATCAATAAAAAATCCTTGGCGGAACTTGGGGGCAAAGTGGTCTGTTACGTCGGTGACGAGGATGTGGCGGAGATATCCAAACGCAACGGAGTGACACGTTCAAGTGCTTGTGTGGATAAGGCTAGTACTCTTCCGCATCCGATAATTTACGCCGTAGGTAACGCACCTACGAGCTTAATCCGTCTGTATGAACTCATAACAGATGGTGTCTTCAAACCTGATTTAATCATCGGAGTGCCTGTAGGTTTCGTGAACGTGGTGCAATCTAAGGAGCTTATCATGTCCACGGATGTGCCGTACATCGTAGCGAAAGGTCGTAAAGGCGGTAGCAACGTCTGTGCTTCAATATGCAATGCGATAATCTACATGGCGAATCCAAGGTGAACGTATCCTATATTTTACGAATTGAAATCAATATAAAAAAATAATTTTGGAGGTGCTTTTTTTGGAATACAATAGACTCTATGAAAAGATAGACAGTTATCAAGATGAGATGCTCAAAACCTTAGATACTTTGATATCTGTGCCTAGTGTGAAAGGCGAACCGCTCCCAAATATGCCATACGGTGCAAACTGTGCGGAAGTTCTCGCTAAGGCGTTGGATATCGCTAAAGGGATGGGGTTCGTAACTACAAACTTTGAAAATCACGTCGGAACGATTAAGTTTGACGACCGTCCCGAAAAGTTAGGAATCTTATGTCACCTTGATGTAGTACCAGTCAACGAAAAGGATTGGACATATCCACCGTTTAGAGCCACACTCAATGATGGAAAAATCTTCGGTAGGGGTGCAATAGACGATAAAGCTCCAGCAGTGGCGGTACTCTATGCTATGAAAGCCATCAAGGATATGGGAATCAAGTTAAAGGAGAACGTCAGGTTTATCGTTGGCTGTGACGAGGAGAACGGCTCTAGTGATTTGGAATACTACAAAACTCGTGAGAGTATGCCCCCTAACGTGTTCACCCCTGATGGTAACTATCCATGTATCAATATAGAAAAGGGCATGATTAGGATGTCTTACAAGGCTAAGTATGATGGTACACTAATCAAGGAGCTTAACGGTGGTACGGTAATCAATGGCGTACCTGCAGAGTGCTATATCGTGACAGATAGAGAACTCCCTACTGCTGAGAACATCACAGTGGAAAAGTTACAAGATGGCTATAAAATCAAGTACACTGGACTCTCTGGACACGCTTCAACACCTGAACTAGCTAACAACGGTATCACTGGGTTGTTGGAATACCTCAAACAGCACGACGATTCACAAGCGATACAAGGTTTGAGTAAGGCGTTCCCACATGGTGACTATCACGGAAAGTCTTTAGGTATCTTCTATGATGATGCACTCTCAGGCAAGACAACTTCTGTATTGAGCCTAATCACTCTAAAGGATGGCTACATAGAGGCTAAACAGGATATTCGTTACCCACTCAACACCACTAAGGATAGTGTAATCTATGCGGTAGGCACAACCCTAAGCGACTACGGTTACACCTCTGATGTGCTACTCGCTGAAGACCCTCATCACACGGATGAAAATTCAGAGTTTATCAAGACTTTGTTAAACATCTACGCTGAAGAGACTGGCAACGAACCTTATTGTAAGGCTATCGGGGGCGGTACTTACGTCCACGATATTGAGGGCGGTGTAGCATTTGGTGCAGAGTTCCCAAACGAAGATAACCATATGCATGGTGATGACGAGTACATCACATTGGAAAGTTTCAAACTAAACTGTAAGATTTTCGCTAGAGCCATCATAGATGTTTGTGGAATCTGTGAATAGCTTAGTTTGATGAGTAACACCAATTCGATATAATCCCATGCTGTCACATGGCGGAGTTTTGAATAAGAACTATATCTGTGGGGTTTTGAAAATCCCATGTAGGGAACGGGCTGTGACCGTTCCTCAATTTTGCAACGCAAAATTGCTCGTTCGAACTTGCGTTAATATAATCATGGTCGGCGGAATGTCCGTCAGTTGACTGACATTTGTCCGTCAGTTGACCGTCATTTGACTGACACTTGACTGACATTTGTCCGCATAGGATAGGTTAGGATAGGATAGGTAAGGTTAGGTTAGGATAGATTAGGATAGGGTAGTTTAAGTAAGGTTAGGATAGTATATATAATCATCTTCCCCCTCTCTTCATTAACCAAATATAATTATATCGAATTGGCTTAAACATAAATAAAATATTTTTTTGAAAGGATTTTTTAACATGGCTAACAATAATCAAAATCAACAGGATGATATGATAGTAATCGATACTGAGGAACTTGCAAAGTTCATAATAGACGAGACTGGTATCGATAAAGACACCGTGGACAAGGTACTATTCGCATATGACAAGTACCTAATCAAAATAGGTGCTATGGACGAAAAAGCTTACTATGATGCTCAATAAGGTGGTATTTCAACATGAGTATTAGATTTCATATACCAAACTTCACGACACACTACCATGTGAACTTACTACTAATCAAGATGATTAAAGAGTATCCACAGTACTTCATAGATGGTTTAGAGATAGGTTCAGTGTATGGAGAGTTTCCGCCATCCTTATGGAACGGTGGACGTTATACGGCAGGTGTCTGTAACAACAAGAACGATATCAAGTATATTTTGAAATCGTTCAACGATTTGGGTGTACCGATTAGGTTTACATTTACGAATCCAGTGTTAGAAAAGAAACATCTTATGGATAAGCATTGTAACTTGTGTCTGTCGTTGGCGAACAACGGATTTAATGAAGTTATCGTGTGTTCACCGATTTTGGAACAGTATATAAGGAATAACTATCCAAAGTATCAACTAATCAGTTCCACTTGCAAGGAAATTCGTGACTTTGAAATTCTCAAACAGGAGTTAGAAAAAGATTACAAGTACGTCGTTTTGGATTACAACTGGAACAATGATTTTGAACATCTAGAGCAACTAGACCATAAAGATAAGTGTGAAATTCTCGTAAATGCGTGTTGTCAGCCTAACTGTCAACGTAGAGGTGAACACTATCGTGTGATAGGTGAGACACAAATCAAGTATATAGACCACATGAACAAGTATCCTAATGTGCCTTTTGAGGGCGAAGACTTCCCATGTGACCATACGGCTAGTAGTATCTTTGAAGTTAAAGATAGTCCGTTACACGTATCACAGAGTGACATAGTAGAAAAGTATGCACCTATGGGATTTTCAAACTTCAAGATAGAGGGACGTTCATTCCATCTGTTCAACCTAGTGGAAACCTATATGTACTACATGGCAAAGCCTGAATATCGTGATTTGGCGAGGTATACGCTCTTATTGAGCCTACAACAGAACAACGTAATCACTACACACACAATCTTTGATTAA
>CAZWRW010000042.1:0-5755 GCA_964636465.1 uncultured Ruminococcus sp.
AAAAGATGGCTAAGAGAGATGCAAAAATCCTCGATGCCACCAATAAAAATAAATAGTCTTCCACGGAACGGTTTGAAAATCGTTCCGTTTTTGTTTTATTGATAAAGCCAAACCTCCCCAAGGTTTGAAATCAACCATTGAGGAGGTTTTGGAATAATATATTATAATATCGGATTTCGTAAATTAACGTGTAATTACTAATCAAACATAGGTGTAGATAGATATCTTTCACCAGTATCTGGAGAGATTACTACTATCTTCTTGCCCTTGTTTTCTGGACGTTTAGCTAGTTGTAGTCCTGCCCATACTGCCGCACCTGCGGAGATACCTACTAGAATACCTTCCTTCTTTGCGATTAGGTTACCAGTCTTTAGAGCATCCTCGTTAGGTACTGCTATAATCTCATCGTAGATGTCTCTATCTAGGATGGATGGTACAAAGTTTGCACCGATACCTTGAATCTTATGTCCACCAGCCTTGCCTTGTGATAGCAATGGTGAAGTTGCAGGTTCTACTGCTACTACCTTGATGTTTGGATTCTTGGACTTTAAGTACTTACCTACACCGGTTAGAGTACCACCAGTACCTACACCTGCTACAAAGATATCTACTTGACCATCAGTATCTTCCCAAATTTCAGGGCCAGTAGTATCAATGTGTGCTTGAACGTTTGCAGGGTTATCGAACTGTCCTAAGATTACAGAGTTTGGAATCTCCTTGTTAAGTTCGTTAGCCTTGTCTACGGCACCTTGCATACCCTTTGAAGCCTCTGTTAGCACGATTTCAGCACCGTAAGCTCTTAAAAGGTTTCTTCTCTCGACGCTCATGCTCTCAGGCATAGTCAAGATAGCCTTGTAACCCTTTGCTACTGCTACGGATGATATTCCGATACCAGTGTTACCACTAGTAGGCTCAATGATAGTTGAACCCTCTTTTAGGATACCTTTCTGTTCAGCGTCTTCAATCATAGCCTTTGCAATTCTGTCCTTAACGCTACCAGCTGGGTTGAAAAATTCCAACTTAGCTAGAATAGTAGCCTCAACAGATAAATCTTTTTCAAGGTTTGTAAGTTCCATAATTGGAGTTCCACCAATTAACTCAGTAACAGATTTATAAATTTTAGACATAACGAAAAACCTCCTAAAAATGTTTAATAATAAATTTTATGTACTAAACTCAAAAATGATGTTAGTATCATCAAACAACTTGAAATTTAAAAAAACGTTCAAACTGTATGAAATGTTATATTTATGTTCTCATGGGGAATGCCCACGCTTGGACATTCCCTTGAGAAATCATGCACTATAGTTATATCTTATCTAGAGCCTGTTGTAGGTCTGCGATTAGGTCATCTATGTGTTCAGTACCGATAGAAAGTCTAACTGTGTTAGGCTTGATACCTTGTTCTAATAGCTCTTCAGCGTTTAGCTGTGAGTGTGTAGTAGATGCTGGATGTATTACTAGAGACTTCATATCACCAACGTTTGCAAGTAGTGAGAAGATTTCCAAACTATCTGTAAACTTCTTAGCCTCTGCTTCTCCGCCCTTAACTTCAATAGTAAAGATGGAACCGCCACCATTTGGGAAGTACTTATTGTAAACTTCTTGATACTTTGGCTCAACGGATGGATGGTTTACCTTCTCAACCTTTGGATTAGCTTGTAAGAACTCGATAACCTTCTTAGTGTTCTCAACGTGACGCTCAATTCTTAAAGATAGAGTTTCAATACCTTGTAATAGTAGGAATGCACTCAAAGGTGATAGTGTAGCACCTGTATCACGTAGTAGGATAGCTCTAATCTTAGTTACGAAAGCTACCTTGCCTAGTGCCTTAGCAAAGCTAATTCCGTGATAGCTTGGGTTAGGGTCAACGATAGATGCAAACTTGCCACTAGCCTCCCAATCGAAGTTACCAGCCTCTGCAATGATACCACCTAAAGTAGTTCCGTGTCCACCGATAAACTTAGTAGCGGATTCTACTACGATATCAGCACCGTGTTCTAGTGGTCTTACTAGGTATGGAGTACCAAAAGTGTTATCTACTACTAGTGGAATCTTGTGTGCGTGAGCAATCTTAGCAAGTTCTTCAATGTCGATAGGGTTTGAATTAGGGTTACCTAGAGTCTCCACAAAGATAGCCTTAGTGTTCTCTTGGATAGCGTTCTCGAAAGCACCATCAACATCAGGGTCTACGAAAGTAGTAGTAATGCCATACTCAGGTAGAGTGTGTGCTAGTAGGTTGTAAGTACCACCGTATATAGTCTTAGCTGATACGATATGGTCACCGTTTTGTGCTAGAGTTCTAAAAGTGTAGTCTATAGCGGCTGCACCAGATGCTACTGCTAATGCACCACTTGCACCCTCTAGGGCAGCGATTCTTTGCTCTAGTACGTCTTCAGTAGGGTTGGTTAGTCTGCCGTAGATGTTACCTGCATCAGATAGGTTGAACCTAGCTTGTGCGTGTTCTGAGTTGTGGAACACATATGAAGTAGTTTGGTAGATAGGTACCGCTCTAGCATCAGTAACAGGGTCTGCCTTTTCTTGACCCACATGAAGTTGTTTAGTTTCAAATTTCCAATTGTTAGACATGGTTATTGACCTCCATTATATATATTTTTTACTCTTAATTCCATTTTAAATTATACTAAATTAATAGGATTAATATGCTTTTATTATATCACAAATATAGAATTTGTCAAGGGGTTTTTGAGAATTTTTTTAAAATTTTCACAATTTGTATGGCTATATGCTATAAATTTGTGTGCAAACCACACAGATGCGTATTTTTAACGCCAATTCAATAATATAATTTGCGTATATAACAAAAAAATCTCCTGTATGCACAAGAGATTTTTTTTCACAAGATTAAGCTCTTTTAGGTAACTGATAGTTCTTGGAGAAACTTTTTACACGCTTTTCAAAATCTTGGTTTTCCGAAAGAGTGTTTATGTACTCATGGAAGTCCAACGTGTTGTTCTCTTCGAGCTGTATCATACAGACTGCGATATTTGAACAGTGGTCTGAAATCCGTTCTAGTTCGGTTAGGAGGTCGGTGTATAGGAAACCTAATTCCATAGTACACTTGCCGTTCTTAATCCTCTGGATGTGCCTGTCACGCATTTCATACCTTAGTCGGTCGATAACTTCCTCAAGGGGTTCTATTTGGTGAGCAAGTTGGGTATCATTTTCAGCGAAACACTTCTCAGTCATGTTTAGAACGTCTGTAACGGCGGTGATTAATACTAACATCTCTTCGTAAGCGTGTTTTGAGAAGTCAATCTTTTTAGTCACCATCTCTTCTGTGGTTTCCACAATGTTTATAGCGTGGTCGGAGATTCTTTCAAAATCGCCTATTACGTGTAACAGTTCGGAAATTGTCTTGCTGTCGTTCTCACTTAGATTTTTAGAACTTAACTTAACTAAGTATGAACCTATCCTGTCTTCGTAAGCGTCTACCATGTTTTCGTAAGTGATAACCTTTTCCGCCTTCTTTTTGTCGTACTCTTTGAAAACTTCCAACGCCAACGTGATGGATTTTAAAGTCTTCTCACCCATCTTTACTGTGACGTTCTTGGCGTGTTCTAGTGCTACGGATGGAGTGTTCAAAAGTCTCTCATCAAGAATTTGAACCTCTTCTTTTTCTTCGGTATCCTTGACGGTCATGTATGCCAACTTTTCCAAAACGTTTACCATTGGGAACATGATGATAGTAGTCACTAAGTTAAAAATCGTGTGGACTACGGCTATTTTGAAACTGCTAACCTCATCATTTAGGAAAGTAAATCCTATAAATTGGTTCAACGCATAGAAACCTATTAGGAATACTACCGTACCTATCACATTGAAGTATAGGTGTACTACAGCTACTCTTTTAGCGTTCTTGTTAGCACCTACACATGATAACAATGCAGTCGCACAAGTACCTATGTTCTGTCCTAAGATTATAGGTATCGCTGAACCGAAAGTTATCAGACCACTATTGGATAGCGACTGTAACATTCCTACCGATGCCGCTGACGATTGGATGATAGCAGTCAACACTGCACCTACCAAAACTCCCAATACTGGATTACTGAACTTTGCTAACGTCTCTTTAAAGCCTGGAACTTCTGCGAGAGGTTTAACAGCATCGCCCATGGTACTCATGCCAAACATCAAGATTGAAAAACCTAGTAAAGCGTTACCGATAACTTTGGTCTTGTCGCTCTTCTTAGACATTATTAAGACGATACCTATCAACGCTATTATCGGCGAGAATGAAGTAGGCTTTAACATCTTAATGAAGAAGCTATCACCATCAAGACCTGAAAGGCTTAATATCCACGAAGTTATTGTAGTGCCTATGTTCGCACCCATAATTATGGATATTGCTTGGGAAAGTTTCATAATGCCGGAGTTCACGAAACCCACTAACATTACGGTGGTCGTTGAAGATGACTGGATTACGGCGGTAACTAACATACCTAGGAGCAAACCTTTGAACCGATTAGATGTAAGCTTTTCAAAGATTTTTTCAAGCTTACCACCTGCGAGTTTTTCAAGGCTTTCACCCATGACGTTCATACCGTACATGAACATAGCCAAGCCACCAATCAGCGAAATTACTGAAAAGATGTCCATAAAAAATCCTCCAAATTTTCTAATATTTTTCCCCTATGATACTATTATACTATAGTCAACTTTGATTTGTCAATAGCATGGTGCAACTTGAATCTTTAAAAAATCACGCAAATGTGTTAATTTGTGAAGTCAATTTTAGCATAAAAATAAGGAACGTCAAACGGCGTTCCTGTGTATATAGAGCTATTCTTCCTCTTGAACTTCCTTTTTTACCTTGAATATTATCCTAAGCACACTAGAAACCACTTTAGGTGGCTTAACTACTACTACTTTCATAGAGTTGCCCTCCAGTCATAAGTACACATAAATTTTTTCTAATTAACGCAAGTTCGACACATACGAATTGTGTATAATCGGCATTGATATATTATATTCATTTTAAATTAAAAGTGTTACAGCATATTTGATATTAAAATATTAAAAAAATTCACGCCTTATCACGAGAATACATCACTAAGACCAAACCGCTATGTACCGTCAGGGTTGCGACTTCTTCAAGAATTTCATTGCTTACGCCTAATGGGAAACTTCTAATGAGGTGGGTGTTCTCAAGTGGATACTTCAAACCCTTACCGCTCACCACGGAGCTTTCCGCCATGGACAGGATAGAAAAGTATTTAAAGTCACCTCTATGTTGATATGTTTTCGTCCCTACGCCTTGCATTGTGATAACGTTCTGAACGTCCACAAGGTAGCCATCCACACCGTGAGTGTGCATATATTCTAATGTTTGAACGTTAGCCATAGCATGGTCGAAACGTCCTCCCAATGCCCCATAGATGTATATAGTATCACAACCCATGGATATCGCCCTCTTGATACATACCATAGTGTCGGTATCATCCTTTTCAGGTGGGAGCTTTACCACTTCACAATGAGGGTCTATCGTAGTTTTAAGGGTATCGAAATCACCCATGCAGACGTTCGGCAATACCCCCAACTTTAGAGCGTTTATATAACCGCCATCCGCTGAGATTGCCACACTGTAACCTTGTGGGATGTACTCCATTCCTGAAACGTCACCACCAGAAAATATTAGACCTAATTTCAATCTAAACTTCACGACCTTTCTTTAATAACGAACATTCATAATACTATAAACAATCGGAACGATGTCCCCCACCGTTCCGAAAGA
>CAZWRW010000042.1:5855-9149 GCA_964636465.1 uncultured Ruminococcus sp.
GAACATTCATAATACTATAAACAATCGGAACGATGTCCCCCACCGTTCCGAAAGATTGAAATCTAACCTATTTCCCAGTCTTTTAAGAGTTTAGCCTCTTCGAACATTTCGCAGTAGCTGTTATGCCTTGACTGTGAAACCTCCCCTGACTGTACAGCCTCCAAGATGGCACAGCCTTTTTCTTTAGTATGAGAACAATCGTTAAACTTACACTTGCCTAAGTATGGCGTGAACTCTCTAAAACATTCGGCGAGACGTTCCTTCTTTATGATATCATACTTGTTAGTTTCAAACGTAGAAAATCCGGGGGTATCTGCGATAAGTCCACCGTTGTCTAGTGGATAGAGTTCCGCATGACGTGTGGTATGTCTACCTCTGCCTAGTTTTTCGCTAATCTCACCCGTTGGAATGTTTAGACTACTATCTATAGCGTTCAACAGCGTGGATTTTCCTACGCCACTGTTACCCGTGAAAGCACTAATCTTATTGGCGAGTTTCTCTTTTAGATTCTCCACAACCTTTGGAGTGTCATAATCTATTACGAAAACTTCTATGCCCACCTTTGAATAGATATTGTACACGTTCTGATAACTAGCTAAATCCACTTTAGTGAGTGCCACTATAGGTGTGATTCCTTTAAACTCACAGATGGCTATAAACTTATCTAACAGGGTTAAGTTCGGCGATGGCTTAACCATTGAGGTCACAAACACCATGATATCCAAGTTCGCTAAAGGCGGTCTAATGATGTAGTTTTTCCTCGGTAGGATTTTTTCTATTACACCGTTTGAAACTTCTACGCTATCCCCCACCACTGGAGATACGTTGTCTTTTCTAAACTTGCCTCTAGCTTTACACTCTAACATACCATCAAAGGACTTTACAGTGTAAAGTCCTCCAATAGATTTTATGATAGTACCTACCGAAACTTCTTTAGTAGCCATAATCTTCTGTTTGTTCTTCGGTAGTATCTTCAGTATAGTCATCGTAATTAGCGAAACCGTTGTCTTCAGGAGCTTCAGTGTATTCATAGTATGGAGCTTCAGTCTGTGGTGCTTCGGTTTGCTGTTCCGTGTACTGATATTGATACTGTGGTTCAGTATAGATATAAGTCTGTTGTGTAGTAACTGCTTGAGTAGTAACCACTACGCCGTTAATCTCGACGAACGCCTGTTCAATCTTAGAAGATACTACTTCAGGTTGTTGACTAGGGTCATCAAAGTTGATGTTGTACCTACCATATTCAGCGGATACTCCAGTAGCTTCATTGACTACCCTAACGGTTACTAGATGTGTTCCGTTACCCTCAATTACGATAGTAGTACTTCCGTCAGTAGTTTCAGCGACTACTCCAGTCTTTTCAGTTGAAAGTGTACCATCCACGAAGACTTGGAACGTAAATGTACCACTCGCATTTGATGGCATCTGGAACTTAACCGATACTGAGTTAGTCGGTGGTATTCCGTTACTTACGAACAACTCAATCTCTGATTCGTCTTCAAGTTGGGTCTCAGGTTGTACGCTTTGGTCAAGCACTATACCCGATGGCTCATTTGAATTTTGTGAAGTAACTCTCCAAGTTAAACCTTTACTTTCGATGAGTGCCTTAGCAGCATCAACGGTCATGCCCACCAAGTTAGGAACTTTTACGATAGTCGTATATCTACCATTACTGATATACATTACAACTCTAGTACCTGGTGCGACCTCTTGCTTAGCCTCAGGTTCAGTCTTGATTACCACATTTTCTGCGATGTCATCGTCATACTGGAACTTCTTCTCTACGACTAAGCCCTCATTTTTGAGTGTCTGTTCTGCTACGGAGTATTCAAAGTTTGAAACGTCCGGAACTTTAATCATCTTGACACCCTTACTAACTATGATATCTACCGCTACACCCTGTTTACACAACGTACCGACTTCTACGCTCTGTTCCATGATGGAGTTTGCCTCATAGGTTTCGGAATACTGTTCCGCAGATATTGAGATGTCAAGCTCCGGATAGTTTTCCCTAGCCTCTTCGTAGTTCATACCGACTAGGTTAGGCATTGAGAACTCTGGCTGTTTCCATGAACTTTCCGAACTAAAAGTATCTTTAATAAGTGACGCTACAAAGATTACCGCTACTATTATTATCACCAAAGTTATGGCTGTGAGTATCGGTAAGAAGAGCGACCTTTCTACTACTACTTCGGGTTCGTCGGGGTCTTCGTCTATGGTATCGGGTTGCTGACCGTTTCCCGTTGCAGGAACTTCTCCAGTTTGAGAATATCCGCCATTAGCACCCACTTGCACTGGAACTTTTTCTTTAACCTCTTCGTCCTCTATGACTCCCTCATCTTCGCCATAGTTGAATACCACATCAGGATTTTTTCTAAAGGTTTGTAGTGCTTGTATCATCTCATCCGCAGATTGGTAACGTTTTGACGGTTCTTTTTCCATGGCTTTGGTGATAATCTGTTCCAAACCTACTGGAATATCAGGATTTATAGAACGTGGACTTGGTGCGATATCCTTGCTGTGCATTAGAGCTACAGTCACTGGATTGTCATTATCAAAAGGTTTTTGCCCTGTGAGCATCTCATATAGTACACAACCTAATGAGTATATGTCGCTCTTTTCGTCCGTGGATTGCCCTTGTGCCTGTTCAGGACTTATATAGTGTACTGACCCTAAAGCGTGTTCCGTAGAAGATTTTACTTCCTCTCTGGCTACCTTAGAGATTCCAAAATCCATGACCTTTACAGTACCGTCAGTGAATAACATTATGTTATGCGGTTTTATGTCCCTATGGATTACTCCCCTAGCGTGTGCATGGTGCAACGCTCGTAAGATTTGTATGGTAAAATGTACGCTATCTTTCCAACTTAGAGCCCCCTCTGTGTCCATGTACTCCTTTAAAGTGATACCGTCGATGTATTCCATAATCATGTACTTAGGATTATCATCGAAACTTACGTCGAACACTTCTACTATGCTAGGATGCGAGAGTCCAGCAAGTACTTTGGACTCGTTCACAAACTTTTTGACAAACTCTCTATTTGAGGCAAATTCATCTTTAAGTATCTTAACTGCGACTGTCCTGTGTTCTTGAGTATCTTCGGCGGTAAAGACGTACGCCATACCTCCTACACCGATAAGCTGTTCAACCTTATATCTATTGTTCAACAACATTCCGATATAATTATCTTTTTCCATAAAAATTAACCACTCCATTTCGTTTAGTACGCCCGACTTATGGAAAGTGCCGAAACGTATCTTCCTTTTAATTCTAGTGTGCCACCAACTTGATGT
>CAZWRW010000043.1:0-9121 GCA_964636465.1 uncultured Ruminococcus sp.
GATTTAAAAAACACAAACATTGATTTGCCTTCGGCAAATTTAGGAACGGTCACAGCCCGTTCCCTACATGGGTTAAAACAAAAAAGGAACGCCATCTTGACGTTCCTTTTTTGATATATCTATAATTATAAACGTTGGTTACTTTAACAATGACATAGCCTCGAATAGATTTAGATTTAGGTTAGAGAATTTATCTGTATTCTTCCTAATGTAGTCATCACAATGGAATAGCTCAATATTGTTGTAACTACAGTATGGAAGATTCATAATGATTTCATAATGGTGTTTATCAGGCTTAGCGGAAGTATTAAAGGTAGTATTGAAACTGTTACAGAACTCTCTAATGTAGAATACATCGTTACCGAAAGCGGTTTCAGTATTTTTCATATCCATGAGTTCTTCAGCATTCTTAGCTCTCTTTAAGTTTACGAATCTGCCAACCTTGTCTCTGCAATCAGCGGTAATCCAGAGGTCAGCCGTTTCAGCACCGTTCATTTCCAAACGGATGGATATGTTGTCAACATAACCGTCACTGCTCTTTATGACACAGCTTACTAGTGATGAACATAGGTTGTATAGAATATTCCTGTTGATATGACCGAGTATCTCTTCGGAACAGTTAAATTCAACGTTAATCTTCTTAGGATATAGTAAGGACTTACAATCATTAGCAAAAGCAAGTACAGTCTGTGTAACGTTGATTTTATCATCACTCATACCGTTATTTTCACGTTTCAAAGCTTCTAGGTTGGATACTGCCTTACTTGCATGACGTAGGTCTTGTACAGCACCTAAAATCAAATCGTAGTCATCAGAGGTCAACTGATGAGTTCCATCAAACAAAGCGTTCGTAACGTTTAAAATCTTTTCTGTGTTTCTATCGATGTTCTTAGAAGTCAACTTGTTCAAGTTGCTGATGTTATCACTGTTGATGAAGTCAGTGGTTACACTACTACTTCTAATCTCGATTATTACATACTCTGCAGTCCTATCGGAGTAAGTTTTTACTGTGTATGGGAACTGTCTGCCCCTTATAGTCGCTAGACCCTCACCTGGATATAGCTCACCTAAAGTAGACCCGAAAATCTTAATATTTTCGTTGTCATTACGGAAAATCGTTGGACTTAAACGTATTGCCTCAAGATTACTATGCCAAAAAAAATTTTCAGAAATATCCACTATTAACACGGCAGATTTTGAAGTTTTGTATAGTTTCTTTAGAAAATAAAGTGTATCCATTTTTAATAAATAATCCCCTTTCAAATTTTGGAATCAACGCACATTACACACCTAATTTTAAATTAATGCCACTTCGATAATATGATTTGCTTTCGGCAAATCTGCGGAACGTCGTGGGCGACGTTCCGTACAATGGGCAATAAAATCTTATCAAAACACATAACCATTTTGATTTGTGTGTATAGAACTCCGCCCACGGTGTCACGCAACTTTGCAACGCAAAATTGGTTTATCGAATTTGCATTACTTTCCCTGATGATATTCAACAGAAGCTCTAATGAAGTCTGTAAATAACTTCTGTGGCTTGTTTGGTCTTGACTTAAATTCAGGGTGGAACTGAACGCCTATAAACCATGGATGGTCTTTAACCTCTATGATTTCTACTAACTTTTCATCTGGAGAAACTCCTGCTAAGGTTAGACCAGCATCAGTTAGAAGTTTTCTATATTGGTTGTTGAACTCCCAACGGTGACGATGACGTTCATAGATTAAATCCTCGCCATAGATTTCGTAGCTCTTTGAGTTTCTGTCTAACTTACATGGGTATAGACCTAATCTCATAGTGCCACCTTTTTCTGTGATGTCTTTCTGTTCATCCATTATGTCGATTACGTACTGTTCATTATCTCCATCACACTTGAACTCTGAAGACTTAGCATAAGTAAGACCAGCGACGTTTCTTGCAAACTCGACTACAGCCATCTGCATACCTAAACAGATACCGAACAATGGCACTTTGTTCACTCTAGCATAGTGGATAGTCTCTATCATACCCTCGATACCTCTATCACCAAAGCCACCTGGTACGATAATACCATCACAATCTTTTAAAGTTTCCGCAACGTTGTCTTTGGTGATATCTTCGGAATTTATCCAAAGGATTTTCACCTTAGCATCGTTAGGGATACCGCCATGGCGTAAAGCCTCAGCTACGGATAGATAAGCATCCTGTAGGACTACATACTTACCTACTAGACCTATAGTAACTTCCTTATGAGCATTCTTTTGACGTTCAACCATCTCTTTCCACTCAGTGAGTTCAGGTTTTCTAACCTCTAAGCCCAAGTGGTGGCAGACACAGTCAGCAAGACCTTCATTTTCTAACATTAGTGGCACTTCGTAAAGTGAAGGTGCGGTCAAGTTAGGGATGATGTCTTCTTTTCTAACGTTACAGAATAGACTCAACTTTTCGGAAATATCTTTAGGTATCTCTTGTTCTGTACGGCATACTATCACGTTAGGCTGAATGCCTAATGATAACAACTGCTTAACAGAATGTTGTGTAGGCTTAGACTTTATCTCATTGGAACCCGTTATGAACGGCAACAAGCTAACGTGAATATACATTGCATTGTTTCTGCCCACTTCGGTTACAAATTGACGGATAGCCTCAAGGAATGGTGTACTTTCGATGTCGCCTACAGTACCACCTATTTCAGTGATTACAACGTCACTGTTTGTGGATTTACCTACTCTGTAGATTCTCTCTTTAATTTCATTGGTTATGTGTGGGATAACCTGTACTGTACCTCCTAGATAATCTCCACGACGTTCCTTATTTAGAACAGTCCAGTAGATTTTACCAGTGGTTACGTTAGAGTTCACAGATAGATTCTCATCGATAAAACGTTCATAGTGACCTAAGTCTAAGTCAGTTTCGGCACCGTCATCGGTTACGAAGACCTCACCGTGTTGGTATGGACTCATAGTACCAGGGTCTACATTGATATAAGGGTCAAACTTTTGGATAGTAACCTTATATCCCCTAGCTTTCAAGAGTCTTCCAAGTGATGCAGCAGTGATACCTTTACCCAATCCAGACACTACGCCACCCGTTACGAATACATACTTCGCAGACATTCTAAAACCTCCAAGAAAAAGATATTTTATAACAACGCTTACAATATCAAAAAAAACACTTGTAAATAACACAACATCATGGAACGCCAACCACAACCGCTTAACCAGCGGTGCTTGATTAATCATTACATCTACGAATGTTAATTTTTAATGTTTTTGATTTTTTTCGCACCATACATATATTATACTATTTTTCTAAAAAAATTACAAGTCCTTTTTTTCAAATTATCATATGTTGGTTAGATTATTATATAAATAATTTGTTTAGTACAGGGAAACCATCCCACTTTTTAGGCATATTCACAATTAAGGACGTAGTAATTACATATTTAAGGAACACAAAAAACCTAAGACTTTCGGTTAATGGCTCAGGATTTCATATGTAAAAATTTTTTTGTGGGAGTTTGTAGTAGAAAAACTTTCGACAGAGCGTATGTAAAAATATCCATTCAATGCAAATTACACTCCTTAATAGAGAATATTCATAGGTACGTGTAAATTTCACAATTAGATTACTTTTGAACTCTGAAACTTTTCTTTTTATATAACCACGTATAATGTAATATACTTTTTGTTACTGCATAAAATATTTTACATCAGTGACGTAATTATACGTTAATGATGTTAGTTCCATGACGTTAAAAATATTTTGTAAATTATATACGTTTTCACACAAAGCTTAAACGTATACTCCATGAAAATTTTAGAAGTTTTAACTTCGTACTAATGCCAATCTAATATAAACCATCCAATTTTTTGATATATCCCCCGATTTTCAACTTGACATAGTTTCTAAAATTGTATATAATAGTATAGTACATCATTATGTATTAGAAAGGAACATTTGTGTATGGAAAATATAATCATAAGTTTTAAAGAGATTAAAGATATAGAAAACTTCATCAGGATTACAGGCAAGTATAACTTCGATGTTACGCTATCGCAAAACAGGTATGAAGTCGATGGAAAATCATTAATGGGCATCCTCTCATTGGATATCATCAAGCCAGTGGAGGTAGTCATCAATAACCCAGACGACACCGTAGAAGAGTTCATAAACGAAATAAAGCCTTATGTGTACCTCACAAAAGAGATTTCAATAAGGTTCAAGGAAATCACAGACGTTGAGAGGTTCGTGAAAATCTCACACAAGTACGAGTTTGACGTATTGCTATCACAAGGCAAGTACACCGTCAGCGGTAAGTCCATGATGGGTATATTCTCATTGGACGTTACACGCCCTATAACAGTCATCGTGGAAAGCAACGACAAGACCGCTACCGCTTTTGAAAATGAAATCAAAGACTATATCGTAAAGGGTCAAACGGTTTAAAATTTAGATTCACCAATATAATTTGCCTTCGGCAAATCTGCGGAACGACGTGGGCGTCGTTCCGTACATAGGTTTTAAATCGTTTGATTTTAGAAAGGATTCTAATATATGGATAAGTTTAAGCTAGTATGCCCATGTCACTTCGGCTTGGAAAGTGTCCTAAAGTTTGAAGTTACTAAGATAGGTGGAGAGAACATCACAGTCAATGATGGTAAGGTATCTTTTGAGGGTGACTTCTCCATGATTGCGAGGGCTAACTACTGCCTTGCCACCGCTGAAAGGGTTCTAATCGAGTTGGATACCTTTAAGGCTACCTCTTTTGATGACCTACTCTATCACACGAGAGCCTTACCATTAGAAGAGTTCATAGGCAAACATGATGCATTCCCAGTTAAGGGTTACTCTTTAAACTCAAAGTTGGCGAGTGTTCCAGCTTGTCAAAGGACTATCAAAAAGGGTGCAGTAGATAGGTTAGGTTCTAAGTATGGGGTATCGTATCTTGAGGAGACTGGTGCTACTGTACAGATACAGTTCTCTATCATGAAAGATGTGTGTACCATCTACCTTGACACGAGCGGTCAACCTTTACATAAGCGTGGCTATAGAAAAGTTTCCAACTTAGCACCTATCAAAGAGACTCTTGCTAGTGGTATCGTAGATTTGGCTAGAGTACGTCCTGATAGTATCGTTTGTGACCCATTCTGCGGTAGTGGTACTATCTTGATAGAAGCCGGTTTGAAAGCATTGAACATCGCCCCCGGTATCAATAGACACTTTTCCGCTGAAAGGTGGAAACTTAGCAAGGATAACATCTGGAAAAACGAACGTACTAGAGCCATCGACTTAGTAAACCGTGATGCTACTTTTGAGGCTTACGGCTCCGATATAGATGCCGAGGCTATAGAAATCACGTTGAATAACATCGCTAAGGCTGGTATCAAAACGAGGATACACGCACATCAAGGTGATGTCGCAAGTTTTATTCCTATGAAAGACAGTATCACGATATGTAACCCTCCTTACGGCGAAAGGTTACTCGAAATCAAACAGGCTGAGGAACTCTACGAAATCATGGGCGAATGTTTCGGCAAGGGTAAAAGTAATCCTAGTTACATCATCTCACCACATGAGGATTTTGAAAGCTTTTTCGGTAAAAAGGCAGACCGTCGTAGAAAACTCTACAACGGCATGATTAAATGTCAACTGTTTATGTATTTCAAGTAATGGCAATCCGATGGATTGCATTCCGCCATGCGAAAATATTTGATTATATTAAAACATAAAAACAGCCCCCTCAAGATTTTGAGGGGGTTGAAATATTTTCATTTAATGATTATCATTAACCGTGTGTACCGCAGTATTCAGCGTTTGAAGATTTATAGTAACCTACTTCACTGGACTTTGGACAAGCTGAATTAGCTATCTTACCAGTTGAAGTACAGAACTTCGCCTCTATGACTGTATCACATTCAGGATATTCCGCACCAGTGTCAAGCTTGTTTGCATAGCCACCGATTACGTTCTTCCAAATCTGTGCAGAGCTTAAACTTGGTGATAGTGAGTATGGAGTATCATAACCTACCCAAATACCACTTACGAAGTCCTCAGTTAAGCCTACGAACGTGATATCGTTAAAGTCAGAAGTAGTACCAGTCTTAGCACAAACAGTCTTATTGGATAGGTTTGCAGCAGTACCAGTACCGCTCTTGACTACCTGTCTAAGTAGCTTGTTCATAACGTAAGAAGTTTCCTCATCGATAACTTGTTGCTTACCTGTAGTGTTATCTAGAAGTACCTCACCAGTAGCACTGTTTTCAATCCTGCTGATTACGTGAGCCTTCTTATAATAACCACCGTTACCATATACCATAAATGCGTTAGTTAGGTTGGTAATCGAGATACCCTTATATAGACCACCTACGGCTAATGCTGAGTATGTCATATCACCGTTGCCATCGGCAGCATCTTCTGGAGCTAGTAAGTCCAAACCGAGCTTTTCAGTTGAGTATGCAAATACAGTCTCCAAACCTAACTCATCACAAATCTGTGCTGGGATGGTGTTCAAAGAACGTCTTAGAGCATCGTAAACATATACGGAACTCTTACTCCAGTTTAGGCTATCACCGGATGTGGTGTAGTTCTTAGGCCATGACTGTCCATCTACTGTGATACCTTTATCCTTAAATATAGTAGACCAAGTAATCTTATCGTTGTACAAAGCACAACCGTAACTAGCTACAGGTTTCATAGTAGAACCGACCTGTCTCTCCGATTGTACGGCACGGTTGAATCCGAGGTTACTCTCCTTTTCACCGATACCACCCGCCATAGCCAAGATATTACCATCATAGTCCATTGCCACGAACGCCGACTGTACATATTCACCCTCGGAGTTCTTAGCAGTAGTTATGAAGTTCTTCCTGTTTAGATAAGCTTCGTCTACATACTCTTGCATATCCAAATCGATAGTTAAGTATAGAGTGTATCCACCCTTGTTGAATAGTGAAAGTGCTGCATCACTATCGATACCCTCTTCTTCTGCTATCCAGTCACGAACTTCATAGATTGCAGCGTCTACATACCAAGGAGTAATCTTTTCGATTACGTTTCCATCTTCGTCATATTCTACATCGTCGTCAGTATCATCAAAGAGTTTGAAATCAGGGTTTAGTTTTGAGAACTCTTCACTGTTAGTGAATACTAGCTTTTCTGTTAGAGCCTGTTCGTACTCTTCAGGAGAGATTACACCGTTTTCAAACATCTTACCGAGTACGTACTCTCTACGAGTAGCATTCTCTTCAGGGTTGGTAAGTGGATTGTATTTAAATGGGTCTTTAGGTATGGATGCTAAACAAGCCGCCTCAGCTATGGAAAGGTCTTTAGTAGATTTACCAAAGTAAGCAATCGCAGCCGCCTCGATACCGTTTAGGTTGTTGCCGTCCACACGACCAAAATAGATACAGTTCAAATAAGATTCTAGAATGGTATCTTTAGGATACTTCTTCTCAAGTTTCATAGCACGGAAGATTTCTCTAATCTTACGCTGTGAGCTTACATCGTTCTCACCAGTGACGTTTTTAATCAACTGCTGTGTGATGGTAGAACCACCCTGTTCAGAACCGTAAATGTTAGTGAATATGTTCACGAACGCACCTAAAGTTCTCTTTAAATCGACACCATCGTGTGAATAGAAACGTTCATCCTCAGTGTACACGAAAGCGTTTCTAACATCCTGTGGGATGTCGTCTATCGTGATAGGTATACGTTGCTCACCATTGGATGCCTTAACCTTGTAAACTAAATCTTCTGTACCGTCGTCATCTACTGTGTATATGTACGATGCATAAGACATTTCATACTCAGTCAAGCTTACGTCGGTAGTGGTATCCATGAAACTTAGAACGTACAACACGAACGCTACTACACAGACTGTACCTGTAATCACCAAAATCAAGAAAAGTGATACTATAGTAGTAAGCACTAATGATACTAACTTCTTGACACCCATAAACACATAGTACGCTGGAGATTTCTTCTTCTTGGATTTCTTAACAGTAGGCGTTACCTCCGCTACTGGAGTTTCATCCTCTTGTGTAGATTGTTCTTCCTGTTTCGGAATTTCCTCTTCAACAGGTTCATCGTCTACTATGCTCTCGGATTCCTCTTCGTCCTCCTCTGATTCTTCATCCTCTTCGACGTCTTCAGCTTTAGATTTTTTACTCATAAACACTGGGAGTTTGAACTCTTTTTTGGATTTCGGAGGCTCTTCTTCTTCTTCCTCTTCGTCCTCATCCTCTGTAGAGTCTTCTATAGGTGGGGTTTCCTCCTCGATTTCCTCCTGAGTGGTATCCTCTATGGTGTCCTCGATGTCTTCTCCATCTTCTACATCGTCGTCATCATAGTCACTAGATTCCTCATAGTCATTGGATTCCTCATCCTCATAGTATTCATCGTCTTCGTAGTACTCGTCATCGTCTTGATATTCATCATCTTCATAATATTCGTCGTCGTCATAGTACTCATCATCATCGTAATACTCTTCGTCATCTTCGTAGTATTCGTCATCGAAGTTCTCATCCTCTGGAAGATTGCTTCTATCTTTATCCTTCATTAACTAGCTCCTTTCAACAAATAGGATTTATATCTAAAACCATTACTTTAGAATCTTCCAATGCAATGGCGTTATTGCAAGAGTTTCTGCGAACTAAAAAAGCTGTATTCCTACATTTTTTTATTATACCACACAAAAAAACATTTGTTAAGTGCTTTTTGAAATTTAGGCACATTGTATAAAACACTAAAAGTATTCCAACACTAAAATTACAAAATATACAATCGAAAGGTTTGGTATACCATTTATGGATTCTAAAAAAGCTTTAAACGTCGGAATAGTAGCACTTGGAATTTTAGTCTCTGCGATAGTTTTGGGCGTTGCCTATACTGGTAATGACAGTCCCACACAGGCGGATACTATACAAAGTATCCCCATAGAGGAGCGTTCAGGATATAAGTTGCAAATCTATGGGGGCAGGGTGGGCGTATTTAGAACGACCTCCGATACCCCTTACACTTACTTAGACGTTGAACTCTCTTGCCTTAGTGACTATGATTTACAACTTCTCACTAACGGAATAGAAGTCTCTACTGAACAAGAGTTAAACTCTCTCATCGAGGATTTGACATCGTGAC